>NZ_JBFLUG010000119.1:0-23147 GCF_041008525.1 Parafrankia sp. FMc2
GAGGGTGTGAAGATGGAGGGCGGGGCGGGCACGGGTGGCGGGCCGGGATCCGGCCGCTGCCGTGGGTCGGCGAGCGAACGGCTGGTCCTCACGGGTGCTCCCCGCGGCTGAGACCGAGATCCGCCAGGAAACGGTCGCTGAACTGAATGATCGACTCTCCGGCGCCCGGTTCGGCCGGTTCCGCCCCGGCGCCCGCGTTCTTGCTGGGACGTCCTGTGGTCCTGTCTGTGGGATCTGAACCGGAATTGCCCGGGGGTCGGTGTGTGGTCGGACGGTTTCCCTCGGGACCGGTCATCGCCCGCCGGTCCGGAGCGGCCATCACCGTGGGAGTGGCGGCCGGCTCGTGCTGGATCATTCCGCCGAGTGGGAGGCCGACATCGGCGGCGACCGCGCGGGCCAGGGCGGCACCGGTGGGCGCACCGGTCCGGGCACGGGAGGCGAGGCCGGTGCCGGCGTGCCGCGTCGGGCCCGGCTCGGGCAGTCGTACGACCAGCCGGACGTCCGAGCAGGTCCGCGTCGCGTGTGCCGCGATCCGGATGGCCGCCGCGCAGGCGGGCGGATCAGCGGTCACGACGATCAGGACCGTCTCGCACAGGAACAGGCCGACGTCGGCCGCGGCATCGGCGGAGCGGGGGAGGTCGACGACGATCAGATCCGCGCTGCCGCGCGCGGTGGCGAACAGTGCGCTGACGGCCGGCGGGGACAGGACCGGGATCTGGTCGCGGTCCCAGGACAACACCGGCAGGTCACCGCCGAGCATCGGCGGTCCGGCGAGAAAGTGGTCGAGGAGGTCGTTGCCACCGTCGAGCGGCCCCGGCCCGGCCTCTGGTGCCGACCTGGACCCCGGCCCGGACCCGGGGACCGGATCGGAAGCCGCCCTGGGCCGGGTTCGCCCGGCCCCGGCACCGTCCAGGCTGTGGATGCCATGCACACCACGCCTGCCGCGGGCGGCGGCGGACGCACCGCCCGCCGGCGCGCTGTCGCTGCCCGGCGAACCGTCCGGGCCGATGGCGAGGCCGCCGAACGGGTCCATCTCCAGCAGGACCGAGCGGACCCGGTGCCGCAGCCCCGCCCGCGCCAGCGCCGCAGCCAGGGTGGTGGCGCCCACACCGCCGCGGCCACCGAGCACGCCCACGGTCCTGGACCGGCTCCGGGCCGCGTCCGCCGCGCGGGAGAGGAGGTTGACCAGCCAGGTCTCGGCTTCGGGCAGGAAGACGACGTGCTCGGCGTTGAGCAGGAGCGCCAGGCTCCAGGTCCGGCGGTCGTCGATGTCGGTGCCGACCAGAACGGTGTCGGAACGAGCCGGCAGATCCGCGGCGACGCAGGCCGCGGCCCGGTCGGCGCCGACCACCACGAGGGGCGCCTTCGCCCAGTAGCGGCCCGCTGCCCGGGCGGTCGGTACCACTGTGACGGCGGCGCCGGCGGCGGCGGCGAGCCGGAGGAGGTCGTCGAGCAGGTCCGGCGAGTCGGTGACGATGAGCGGACGTCCGCGCGGTGCGTCGTCCGTGGGTGTGAGGGGCTTCGCTGGGGTCATGGCGGGCCCGTCCCTTCGGCGCGGGTGGCTGTGTGTGGCCACCATGCGCCAGGGCCCCTGGCAGGTGTGGATCTTCGGTGCGGGCGGGACCGTGCTATAAAAATTGGTCCTCGTGGCGGTTAGCCGCGGGACAGTGCCTCGCACACCGCGAGCGACTCCCGGGCAGCCAGCCCGACAGCGGTTGCGCAGTGCCGTACCCAGGTGCCCACGCCGTCCGGCCCGCCGGCCAGGTAGGCGGCCAGCGCCTCGCTGTACGCTCCCGCCGGCCCGTCGCCACCGTCGGTCCCCGTGCCGCCGGCCGGCCGGTCCAGCTCGAGGTGCCCGACATCGGTGGCGACCAGGGCCTTCGGGTCCAGGCCGCGGCTGATCAGGACGAGCCGTGCGGCCGCCCGGGCAATGATCCCGTCCAGGGCCCCGAAAGGACGGATCGCGAGGAGCTCGCCGTGGACCACCGCGGCGACCACGATCGCGGGGGCTGCCGTCGGAGCGGTGAGGATCGCGGTGAGCCCGTCGAGGCGCGCCGACATCTCCAGGGCGG
Source organism: Parafrankia sp. FMc2 (assembly GCF_041008525.1). Taxonomy (NCBI): domain Bacteria; kingdom Bacillati; phylum Actinomycetota; class Actinomycetes; order Frankiales; family Frankiaceae; genus Parafrankia; species Parafrankia sp. FMc2. The sequence goes on from NZ_JBFLUG010000119.1 coordinate 2,073, forward strand.
AAACCGTCGGCAGGCCCAGCCCGCCGGCGAACACCGGCTCGCCGTCTCCCGCCGCGGCACTGCCGGTCGCCCCGGCACTGCCTCTCGCCGCGGCACGGCCTCCCGCGACGGCATCGCTGCCGGCGGTGCGGGGCCGCCCGAGCACGGTGTCGGGCAGCAGGCCCCGCCCGGCGAGGAGATGCATCCGGGCCAGCGCCTGCCGCGGTGCGCGTTCCCACGCGGGCGCCAGCGTGCCCAGCTCCGCGTAGAGCCGGACCGCTCCCAACGTCACGCCGAGGTTCTCCGCGTCGGCCCCGGCCGCGGAACCCACGGAGCCGGTGGAGCCCACGGCAGTCTCGCCGGTCACCTCACCCGCGGGCAGCTGATCGCTGAGGTGGGCTCGCAGGACGTCCAGCGGCACGTCGTGGCCTTCGAGCGCGGCGGAGGCGCGGGCGGCGCGCAGTGAGGCCTCGGCGGTCACCTCCGCGCTGCGGCGGCGCAGGATGCGGTGCCGCAGGAGGGTGTCCACGGAGGTGCGGGCGGCCGTCGCGGCGTCGCCGACGCCGGGAATCGCCGCAACCTGGCTCAGTGGGTCCGCCGCGGCGACAGGTACTGCCGAACGTGCTGTCACCTCGCAGACGCTACCCCGCCCGGGTTTGCCGGGGCTGGCCTCGCCGGGACCACGACCAGTGCCAGGGCGAGTCGTCCCTCGGATCACACCTTTCGATCGCGGTGTTGCCGCACCTGTCCCCTCGTTGCGGGCCACACTGTGCACAGGGAATCAGGACGGGGCCGTCCGCGTGAGCGGCGGCCGCGCGGCGATGCCCGCGCACCCGGCTGAAGGGCGCCGCCGGTACCGGACCTGATCGGCGGGTCGCGGGCCGGTTTCACGAGGGAGGGCCGGTGTGCCGATGAGGACCGACAGCTCGGGGGCGGAGCGCGAGCAGCCGACGCTGGGGGAGCTGGTCGCCCTGGCGACCCGTGACATGTCCCTGCTGGTCCGCCAGGAGATCGAGCTCGCGAAGGCCGAGCTCGCCCGTCAGGCGGTATCCGCCGGGCTCGGGATCGGTTTCCTCGTGGCGGCGGCCGGCCTGGGGCTCGGCGCGCTCATCGCCGGAACCATCTTCATCGGTGAGCTGTTCACCTGGGCCGGAGTCGAGCGCTTCTGGGCCTACCTGCTCACGGCCCTGCTTTATCTGGCGCTGGCAGGACTGTTGTCGATCTTCGCGGTGACCCGCCTGAAGAAGCTGTCACCGCCCGAACGGACCATCCAGACCGTGCGTGACGATGTCACCCTGCTGCGCAGTCCGGCTGGCAGGGCACGGGCGAAGCAGGGCGGCGGGCACGCCGGCTGAGCGGCACGGCCGTCCCGGGCCCCGCGCACCACCTCCACGACGATGTCCGCCGGTCTGCCATCCTTGCAGGCGATGGAGGATGCCCCCCCCGATCCCGCCACCGTCCTCGTCGACGGGCCATGGCGGCACCGGGACGTCTCGACCAACGGGACCCGCCTGCATGTCGCCGAGGCCGGCGAGGGGCCGCTCGTCCTCCTGCTGCACGGCTTCCCGCAGTTCTGGTGGACGTGGCGCTGGCAGCTGCGCGACCTCCCGCGCGCCGGCTACCGGGTCGTCGCCGCGGACCTGCGCGGGTACGGCGCCAGCGACAAGCCGCCCCGGGGCTACGACGCTCCCACCCTGGCGGACGACGTCGCCGGGCTGGTACGGGCCCTCGGCGAACGCGACGCGGTGATCGTCGGCCATGACTGGGGCGGCCTCCTCGGCTGGACGACGGCGGTGCGCCGGCCCCGGGTGGTGCGCGGCCTCGCCGTCATCGGTATGCCACACCCGCTGCGGATCCGGCGCCAGATCGCCGCCGATCCGGGTGGGCAGGGCCTGGCCAGCCGCTATCTGGGCGCGTTCCAGCTGCCGTGGCTGCCCGAGCGCCGGCTCGTCGCGGACGGCGCGGCCCACGTCGCCGAGCTGCTGCGGGCCTGGGGCGGGCCGGGCTACCCGGCTCCGGACACGGAGGCGCGCTACCGCGGCGCCATGCGGATCCCCGGCGTCGCCCACAGCTCGCTGGAGTACCACCGGTGGGCGGTGCGATCCCTGTTCCGCCCGGACGGCGCACGGTTCGCCGAGCTTCTGCGGACGCCGGTGCGGGTCCCCACCCTGCAGCTGCACGGCTGCCTCGACCGCTGCTTCCTGCTTTCGACAGCCCTCGGGTCGGACCGCCATGTCGCCGCGCCCTACACCTGGCGGTCCTACGAGGGGCTGGGGCACTTCCCCCACGAGGAGGATCCGGACACGGTCACCCGCGACCTTGTCACCTGGCTGGCGCAGACGGCCCAGGACGCCCCGACACTCCGACTCGACCCGCTGACCCAGCCGGCTGACCCGCCGCGCTGATACGACGCGCTGACCCGGCCGGCGGCTCGCCGTCAGTCGCAGCTCTGCGTGCTCACCGGGATGATCGCCTGCGCGCCGCGCTGCGCCGGGACGGAGACCTCCTGGGCGGTCAGCACGTAGCCGGTGTCGTCGTCGTCCGTCGCGGCGGCGAAGACGACACCCAGCACGGTGCCGGACTCGGACAGCAGCGGACCGCCGGAGTTGCCGGGCAGCACCTGCCCGCGGATCGCGAAGATGTCCCGGCGGACCGTGCCGCGCGAGTAGATGTCCGGCGCGCTCGCGTTCTGCTGGTTGCGGATCCGCGCGGGTTCGGTCGTGTACGGCCCGTCCTGGGGATAGCCGGCTACGACGGCGGAGTCGCCCGGCTCGGCCGGGGGCGAGGACTGGAACCGCAGCGGCGGGCGGACCAGGCCGGGGACGTGCAGCACCGCCACGTCCCGGCCGGGGTCGAAGAGCACCACCTCGGCCGGCAGCGAACCGGAGTCGAGCTCGACGACGGCCTCGCTGACCCCGGCCACGACGTGGGCGTTCGTCATGATGTGCTGCGGCGAGAAGACGAACCCGGTGCCTTCGACCTGCTTGCCGCACGACGGTGCCTGCCCGCGGATCTTCAGGATGCTCGCGGCGGCGTTCTGGATCTCGACCGTGCCGACAACCGACGCGTCGGGTACGTCGGTGGCGACGATGCGCTCGCCGTCGAGGCCGGCGAAGACCTCGGGGAAGCCCTGGTCGTCCATCAGGCGCCGCAGGTCGGCGAAGGTGTGCCGGACGTCGTTCGGCATCTCGGTGTCGACGGCGCCGAGGATCTCCGAGCCGCGGGCGGCACGGGCGAGGGTCTGGAACGGGGAGCGGTCCACCGCGGTGGCGATGAGCCAGGCGACCAGCAGCACCGAGAACCCGGAGAGCACGGCGCCGGCGACGGCGTCGAGGCGCTGCCCGGGCCGCCAGGTCAGCCGGCCGCGCAGGATCGCACCCAGGGCGGTGCCGAGGATCTGCCCCATCAGCGCCAGGCCGACGACCACGATGAGGCCGACCACCGCGCCGTCGTCCTCACGCCCGATGAGCTCGGCGAAGGGGCGCGCGATCTTGGCGCCGAGGACACCGCCGCCGAGAAAGCCCACGAACGACAGGGCACCGACGGCGAACCCCTGCCGGTATCCGGAGATCGCGAACATCACGACCAGCGCGATGAGGACGAGGTCGAGAAGGTTCACCGAGGGCCGCGTCGGCGCTTCAGCGGACCACGAGGGTGGCGGTCATGGCCGGGTGCAGCGTGCAGATCACGGGATACTCGCCCGGCTCGGTGGCCGTGAACGTGATCGTCTGGGACTCGCCGGTGCTCAGGATGTCCGTGCTCGCCCCGGGCAGCTGGGAGATGACGAAGTTGTGGGGCGCGGAGCCCTTCGCGACCGAGAAGTCGACCCGGATCCGGCCGGGGCTGGCGACCAGCTCGCGGGCGGAGAACGTCAGGTCAGCCTGGCCGACGACGCCGAAGACCTGGACCCCGTCCTGGACTGTCGGCGTCAGCATCGCTGTGGCAGCTGCCTCGCCGCCCCCACCGCCACCTCCGCCGCAGCCCGCCGCGACGGTGACCAACATGACGGCCGCGACCAGCGCGACCAGCGCGTTTTTGGCGGATCGGGCGGATCGGATGGTCATCCTCCGACCGTACCGTCCGCTTCGCCCGGCGCGGCCCGGGGCTCCACCACCGCTCGGGGGAGGACCATGGCCCTGGTGATCGCGGAGGTGATCTCCGGCACGTCGACCGGGGTCGCGGTGTCCCAGGGGCGTTCCCACCCGCCGAGCCGCAGCAGCGCGTCGAGGATGCCGGCGGTGAAGCCCCACACCGTCATGCCATGCACCCGGAAGGCCGGGCTGCCGAACCCGGCCGGGTGCCACAGCAGGATCCTGTTCGCCGGGTCGGCCAGCTCCGCGACGGGGACCCGCGCCACCGACGACGTCTCCGCCGGGTCGACCGCCTGCACGGCGCTCGGGGTGCGCCACCAGGCGAGCACCGGGGTGACGAGGAAATGGCTTGCTGCCAGGTAGAGCGGCTGGGCGGCGGCGAGGACCTCGACGCCGGCCGGATCGAGGCCGACCTCCTCCTCGGCCTCGCGCAGCGCCGTCGCGGCCATCGAGACGTCCGTCTCGTCGGCACTGCCGCCGGGGAAGGCGGGCTGCCCGGCGTGGTCGCGCATGTCCGCCGCGCGCTGCAGCAGCAGGATGTCGGGCCCGCCCGGCCCCTGGCCGAACAGGATCAGGACCGCCGCCCGGCGCCGCGGGCCGGGCTGCCGCTGCTGCGGGCTCCGGGACGTCTCGACGGGGATGCCGTCGCCGACCGCACCGACCAGCGCGGTCAGCCAGTCCGGGACAGGCGCTCCGCCGGCAGCCGACGCCTGGCCGGGGCCGGGGCCGGGGCCAGGCCGGCGCGGGGCGCTCACCGGGCCGCCTCCGCGTCCCCGCGGACCAGGCGGGCAGCCTGGAGCGGATCGCTCGGGCCCTCCCCGAAGGACGGGCACAGCCGAGCGATCGCACACGCCCCGCAGGCGGGCCGGCGGGCATGACAGATCCGCCTGCCGTGGAAGATCATGCGGTCCGAGGCGATCGTCCAGTCCCGCCGCTCGATGAGGCCCGCCAGATCGCTCTCGACGCGGACCGGGTCGGTCTCGGTCGTCAGCGCGAAGCGGCGTGACAGCCGGCCGACGTGGGTGTCGACGGTGATGCCGGGGACGCCGAAGGCGTGGCCGAGGACAACGTTCGCGGTCTTGCGCCCCACACCGGGCAGCGTCACCAGATCCGCCAGGCGGCCGGGCACCTCGCCCCCGAACCGCTCGGCGAGGGCGGTGCCGATGCCGATCAGCGAGTTCGCCTTCGCCCGGAAGAAGCCGGTGGGGCGTAGCAGGGCCTCGAGCTCCTCGCGGTCCGCCGCGGCGTAGGCGCCCGCGTCCCGGTAGCGAGCGAAGACGGCCGGGGTGACCTCGTTGACCTTCTTGTCGGTGCACTGGGCCGACAGCACCGTCGCGACCAGGAGCTCCAGCGGGTTGCCGAAGTGCAGCGCGATCCGCGCGTCGGGATGGAGCTCGCCGAGCGCGCGCACGATGCGGCGTGCGCGCCGGGTACGGGCCAGGGCCGTCTCGGCTGACGCGTCGACGGTGGTTGCCATACTCCGCAGGTTATCTGTCGTGCCCTGGGCGCAACCGGTTGCCTGATGGTGGTCCGCGATGGCGCGTCGCCACCCCGAACGCGTGCCGCCGGCCGCCATCGTGGACCATGGGCTCGTCATGTTTGCCTTTGCTGTGGTTACGTTCCCGTTGGTGCTGCTCGGGCTCCTCCTGGCGATGGAGCGGGTGGAGCGCCCTCTCAACGCTGCCGACACGGGCAAGGGGCTTGAGGGCTTCCTCGACAGCGCCCGGCCCGACGAGGTGGCGACCTTCGTCCAGCAGGGTCTGCCGGCCGCGCTCGAGCGCTACCGGCGCCGGCTGCGCCGCACGCCGCCGGGCAAGCACCGCGCTGCCTGACGCCCGACGAGGCCGCCCTCCTGATCTGCCCCACCTGTCCGACTGACCCGATCGGGCCAGTCGGCCTGATCGGCCTGATCGGCCTGTTCAGTTGACGGCGTGACCGTCGCCGTGAGCGGTCCCGCGGTGCGCAGGCCGGCAGATCGGCCGTGCTGTGCGGATTGTGATGCACGCCACCTTGGTGGTCCTTCTGCTGTCACTTTGCGTATCAGAACGACGTATTCGGGTACATCTGCGTGACCTGACCAGGCCGATGGGGGTCCCTGGCCGTGCCCAAAGCCCCGCACCCTGGCATGCTCACCTCGTGGACGATCTGCTAGCCCGCGTTCCGCTGTTCGCCGGGTTGTCCGAGCCCGACCGCCAGGCGCTTTCCGATCACCTGGACCGGCAGGACGTGACCCGTGGCGATGTGCTGTTCCGCGAAGGGGATGTCGGTGACCGCGTTTTCGTGGTTCTTTCCGGCAAGGTCAAGATAGGACGCCAGTCCGCCGATGGGCGGGAGAACCTGCTGTACGTGATGGGCCCGGGAGACCTGTTCGGAGAGCTCTCCCTGTTCGATCCGGGGCCGCGCACCGCGACGGCGACCGCCGTGACCGACGCGTCGCTCGTCGCGCTCGACCACACCGCGTTGCGGCCGTGGCTGCGTTCCCGGCCCGAGGCCGGGGCGCTGCTGCTGCGTGTGCTGGCCCGCCGTCTGCGGCGGACCAACGACACGATGGCGGACATGGTCTTCACCGACGTGCCCGGCCGGGTGGCGAAGGCGCTGCTCGACCTGGCCGACCGTTTCGGTGAGCCGGCCCAGCCGGGCAACGAGGCGGCGGGGGTCCGGGTCGAACACGGCCTCACCCAGGAGGAACTGGCACAACTGGTCGGTGCCTCGCGGGAGACGGTGAACAAAGCCCTGGCCGACTTCGCCACCCGAGGGTGGCTGCGGCTGGACTCACGCGCCGTCGTGCTGCTCGATCGTGAGCGGCTCGCTCGCCGGGCCCGCTGAACTCACCGCCGGTAGGGGAGCCGGCATGTCCGTTACCCGGCCGTCTCCCGGATCCGCCAAGGGCGCTGGATCCGGGAGCGGCATCTTCCCCAGCCCGTTCTCCGCGATGTCGAGGCGGCCCTCGTTCGTGATCCCGAAGCCGCCGTCCCGGGTTGCGCCGCCGTTCCTCGACAGCGCGCCGCCGTCCTTCGACGGATCATCGTCGTCGCCGGGCCCGGCTGGCGGCAGCGCGGCGAGCAGCCGCCGGGTCTGCGGAGCCTCGCTGACCGCGCCGGTGGCCGTCGCCGCCGCCAGAGCCTGCTGGTAGGCCTCGCGGCTGCCCTCGACGTCCCCGTGGGCTGCCAGCACCGTGCCCAGGGCCCGGTAGGCCAGTACCTGGGCGCGCACGTCCTCAGCGTCCACACTGACCGCGCGCCGGGCCACCCGCAGCGCCTCGTCGGGCTCCCCCGCGTCCAGCAGGGTGCCGGCGAGGTGGGCGTACGCCTGCCGGCGGGGGAACATCAGGGTCGCCGGCTCGCTGACGGCGAGCGCACCGCGCAGGCCGGCGATGGCCTCGTCCAGCCGGCCGCGGGCCCGGGCGATCTGCGCCACCAGGACCTTGGCTCCGAGCTGGGCGTGCGGGCGCAGCTCCAGGCGGTCCAGATCGGCGAGCGCGCGGCGGGCCGCCTCCTCGGCGGCGTCCACCTGACCAGCGTCCAGCCTGGTCAGGCCGAGCAGCACCTGCGCGAACGCGCCGATGATCACATGCCCGGTGGCGGCTGCCTCGGTGCACACCTCGGTGAGCAGGTCGGCGCCGCGCTGTGGTTCGCCCGCGCCGCGGGCGGCCAGGCCGCGGGCGATCAGGGTGAGCGTGTGCCCCCAGGAGTCGCCCGTCTCGGTGAACAGTTCCGCCGCGCGGGCCGCCTCGGCCTCGGCGGTCTCGATGTCGCCGAGCTCGGCCGCGGCGACCGCGTCGATGGTCAGGCAGACGGCCTGCCCCCAGCGTTCCCGCATCGACTCCGCGAGGTTGATGAGCACCCGGGAGACCTTGCGGGTCCGGGTGAGCTGGCCGGAGAGCAACAGCACGAGGGCCTCGGTACCGGAGCACCAGCCGAGGCCGCCGGCGTCCTCGAGCCGCTCGAACAGGGCGGAGGCCTCGCGCAGGGTGCGCTCGGCCCGGCCGTAGTCGCCGCGGGTGGTCGCGCTCCAGGCCAGGTGCTGCAGGGCCCAGCCGACACCGCGGGGGTCGTCGACGCGCCGGGCGAGTGTCAGTGCCTCGCTGTAGCGCTCCTCGGCCGCCTGAATGCGGCCGGCCGAGTACTCCAGCAGGCCGAGTCGGCGCAGGGAGGCGGCCACGGCCCGGTCGTCGCCAGCCCGGTGCGCGGCGTCCAGGGCGGTGATCAGGGACTGCCGTGCCTCCTCGCCGCGCCCCTGCTTCTGCCGGAGCTCACCGAGGACGGCGTAGGCCGACGCCCGCTGGGCGGGCGTGTTGAGCCGCAGCGCCGGGCGCAGCGCCCGCTCCGCCTCGTCGAGCCGGCGCAGCCAGACGAGCGCCTCGGCGTGCAGGATGCGCACCTTGATGTCGTCGTCGCCGTCGACCACATCGCGCCCGAGCCGGCGGGCGTTGGCCAACAGGTCGGCAGCGGCCCGGTGGTCGTCGCGGGCGAGCGCCGAGCGGGCCAGCCGGACATGCGCGTGGAAGCCGGCCTCCCGCGCGGACCAGGCCGGGTCGTCGGCCGGCAGCGCCATCGACGCGGCCAGGTCGTAGGCCCGCAGGGCGTGCCCGGCGACGAAGGTCGACACCTCCCGGGACGAGCCGACCATCGCGGTCACCCCCCAGCGGGCGGCGGTCGCGTGCCGGCGGGCCCGCTCGACCTTCGGCAGGCCCGAGTAGGCCACGTCGCGGGCCATCGGGTGGACGAACCGCCACAGCGTCTCGCCCTGCCGTGGCGGCCGGACGAGCTGGCGCTCGGTGAGGACGGACAGGGCCCGCTCGACCTCCGCCGCGGGGCGCTCCCCGACCGCCTGCAGCGCCTCGGCCGGGAACCGGGGGCCGAGCACGGCCGCGGCCCGCAACGCCGCCTTCGATGACGGGTCGAGGTCGTCGATCCGCGCGGCGAGCACCGACTGGACGCCGGCCGGCAGCACCGTCTCGGCCAGGGACCCCTCCAGCACCCAGCGCATCCCCTCCCCGTCGGGGTCGGGCACCTGGCGCAGCAGGCCCCTGTCCACCAGCAGGTTCAGCAGCTCGGTGAGGAAGAACGGGTTGCCGTGCACCCGGGCCAGCAGACCCGCCTGGTTTGCCCGGGACAGGCCCGGCTCGCCCAGATAGTCCTTGAGCAGGGCGCGGGCGGCGTTCTCCGCCAGCGGGGTCAGCGCGATCCGCCGCGCGGCGGCCAGGTCGGCGAAGCGGGGGTTCTCCCGGTCGAGCAGCAGCAGCATCACCGGGCCGGTCAGCGCGGTCGCGAGCCGGCGCAGCGCGATGGTCAGCCGGCTCGTCGCCCATTCCAGGTCGTCGATGATGACCAGCACGGGGCCCTGCACGGCGACCGCGCTCAGCAGCAGCCCGACCGTCTCCACCGCGTCGTCGACCGCCCGCTGCAGCGCCTCGCCGTGCGAGGCCCGGCCCACCGGATCGCCGGGCGGCGTTACCCCGCCCGCGCCCGGCCGGCGGTCCGGTGGCACGCCGAGCATGCCGAGCAGCCGGTCGCCGATGCCGGACGGGAGCTTCGTCCCGAAGATCGGATGGGTGAGCGTGGCGACCTTGCGGCGCACCCGGTCGGCCACCCGGTCCAGACTGTCGCCGTCGGTGATGCTGCAGGCGCCGCGGATGAGGTCGATCAGCGGGGCCAGGTCCCGCACGTCGCCGTGCCGGACGGTGCGTCCCCACAGCACCGTCGCGCCGGACGCCGCCGCGGCGCTGTCGGCGAGCTCGCGGGCCAGCCGGGTCTTGCCGATACCGGCCTCGCCGGTGACCACCACGACGTCCGGGTGCCCGCGGTCGGTCACCCCGGTGAAGTAGCCGCAGAGCTCGGTCAGCTCCTCCTCGCGCCCGATGAAGGTCGCGTCGTCGGCCAGGCCGGGGCGGGCGATGTTGGACGGGCGCAGGCTGACCAGCTCGTAGGCCGGGACCGGCTCGCGCTTGCCCTTGAGGATCAGCGGCGGGAGGTCACGCCAGGTCGCGACCGAGCGGGTGGCGGTGACCGTGTCCCGCCCCGCGTAGACGGTGCCGACCGCGGCCGCACCGGACAGCCGGGCGGCGGTGTTCACCGTGTCCCCGATGACCGTGTACGACAGCGCCGCCTGCACCCCGGCGAGGACCTCGCCGGTGTTGACGCCGACCCGCAGGCCCAGCGGGCTGCTGTCGCCGCCCTCATCCATGATCAGGCGACGGACCGTCTCCTGCATCGCGGCGGCGGCGCGCACGGCGCGCTCGGGATCGTCCTCATGGGCGGTCGGCGCGCCGAAGACGGCCATGATCCCGTCTCCGCTGAGGTTGTCGACCCGGCCGCCGACCTCGTCGACCTCGCGGGCGAGCGCGGCGAGCACCCGGTCAGTGACCTCGCCGACCCGCTCGGGGTCCCGGTCCTCCGCCCAGGCGGTGAAGTCGGAGAGATCACCGAAGAGCACGGTGACGACCCGCCGTTCCGCCGCCTCCGCGCGCGGGGTGTCGGTCTGGGTGAACTGAAGACCGCAGTTGAAGCAGAACCGCCCGCCGGGGACGGTCGGGGTGCCGCACCGAGGACACACGAGCGGGCCGGGCGTGGGAGAGCTGATCACCATTCTGGACCGGTTCCTCTCCGCCGGATGATCGCGCAGGCGCGTGGGCGGCACGAGCCGCGTGGGAGGTCGGATCCCCGCTGGCCGCGGGAACAGGCGGTCGGTCGATGGCCGGCGCGGGATCGCGCGCGGGGGGCCACGCCCCGCGAAGCCGAGGTTCCGCGGGCGGTACCAGTGGGCCGAATGGTCACAAAGCGCACGAGCCGTCTCCTCCGCCGGAAAGTTTAGTGGCCTTCGTCTCCCTTTCTGGATCAAGCTGTGTCGGATGACTGACCTGGGCCGGTGGGCCGAGTCCGGGACAACGGCCGGTCTGGGCTCCATTGTGGCGCAGGTCACTCCGTGACCTGTTTTCTGGGGTACCCCGATCTGGCGGACGCACCTCCAACCGCCCCGTGGACGCCTGTCCGCCCCGGGACGAGACCCCCGGCCCGCGGGACGGCGGCACCGGGCCGTGGCGGACGTCACGCTCGGCGGAGTGGCCCGCGCCACCCGCGGTGGCGAGCCGGTGCTGCTGCCAGTGAGGTCAGCGTGTGTGCAGGTAGTCGAGCTGGGCGCGGACGGAGAGCTCCGCTGCGGGCCACAGCGCCCGGTCGACGTCCGCGTAGACCAGCCGCACGACGTCGCCCGGGGAGACCTGGTCGGCGGTCTGGCCCAGCTCGGCCAGCGCCGTGGCGACCTGCTCGAGGCGGTTCGCGCGGTGGGCCAGGTACGCCTCGGCGGCCCGGCCGGCGGCCGGCAGCTCCGGACCGTGCCCGGGCAGCACCGCCATGTCGCCGAGCTCCCGCAGGAGCCGCAGGCTGGCCAGATAGTCGTCGAGGCGGCCGTCCGGGTGGGCGACCACGGTGCTGCCGCGGCCGAGGATCGTGTCGCCGGTGAGCACCGCCGGCGGCTCACCGTCGCCGTGCAGGACGAACGACAGCGAGTCGGCGGTGTGCCCCGGGGTCGCCAGCACGCGCAGCTCGACGCCCGCCTCGGCGACGACGTCCCCGGCAGCGAGGCCCTCCGAGCCGAGCCGGTGCGCCGGGTCGAGCGCACGCACCCACGCCCCGGTCAGGGCGTGCAGGATGGCGGCGCCCGCACTGTGGTCGGAGTGGCCGTGCGTCAGCAGGATGGCTCGCACCGGCCCGGCGGCGGCGACCCGGGCGAGGTGCTCCTCGTGGTCGGGCCCCGGGTCGACGACCACGCAGCCCTCCTCGCCCGGGGCCCGCAGGATCCAGGTGTTCGTCCCCTCGAGGGTCATCGGGCCGGGGTTCGGCGCGAGGGCGACGGCGGCCAGCCCGGTGACCTGGCGGGGGGCACTCATCGCACGCCCGTCCCGCGGTCGGTCCCGCGGTCGGCGTGCGGGAACAGCAGCTGCCAGCGACCGCCGGCAATGGAGATCACCGGCTGGACGGGGGCCAGGTCCCGGGACCGCGCGGCCGCGAGCACCGCGGTGACGTCGTCGAAGGCGGCCAGCTCCGCCAGGGTGAAGGCGGTCGGCGGGAGCATCGCCAGCTCCCGGGCGGCGAACCGGGTGAGGGCGTCGGCGGGGCGGACCCACATGGCCTGGTCGGCCTCGCCCGAGACGGGCCCGGGCTGTTGGCCCGGAGGCAGGGCGGCGACGAAGAAGCGGGTGTCGTACCGACGGGGCTCCAGCTCCGGGGCGATCCAGCGGGCCCAGGCCGCCAGCCGGTCGGCCCGCAGGGCGAGTGAGCGGCGGGTGAGCAGCTCGGCGAGGCCGAGGCTCCGGTTCTCCAGCGCCAACCTGTCCGCCTCCAGACCGTGCGCGGCCGGGACAGGTGCCGCATCCCCGGCGCCGGCGGCCGGCTCGGCGAGGAGGACGCCGCACTCCTCGAACGTCTCCCGGACGGCGGCGGAGACCAGCGCCCGCGCGAGAGCCGGGTCCTGGTCCAGGCCGGGCAGGGCGGCCTCGACCGGCGGACCGGCCCAGGGGACTGTGGCGTCACCGTCCGCGGGATCGACCCGCCCGCCCGGGAAGGCGTACATCCCGCCGGCGAACGACATCGCGGTGATGCGCCGGAGCATGTAGGCCTCCACCCCCGGGCCGGCCGGCGCGTCACGCAGCAGGATCACGGTGGCGGCGTCCCGGGGGGCAGCCGGCGCGGCGGCCAGCCGTGCCAGCACGGCCGCCTCCTCCGGATCCACCCGCCGGGAGGCGCTGAAACGGGTGATCAGCGCCGCCTGGTGATCAACCATGCTGTCGATGGTAGACACCGCGGCCCGCGGGTGGCGGCCTCAGCTGGCCACCCGGGCCACCAGCTCGATCTCCACGGGGGCCCCGAGCGGCAGCGCCGCGACGCCCACGGCTGACCTGGCGTGCCGTCCGGCGTCCCCGAAGACCGCGCCGAGCAGCTCGCTGGCGCCGTTGACCACCAGGGGCTGCTCGACGAAACCGGGCCCGCTCGCCACGAATCCCACGACCTTGACGATGCGGATGATGGCGTCCAGGCCGCCGGCTGCCTCCGCCGCGGCGGCCAGCGCGTTCAGCGCGCACATCCGGGCCAGCTCGGCGGCGCGCCCGGTGCTGATCCCGGCTCCGACGACACCGGTCTCGACGAGCCGGCCCCCGACGAGCGGGATCTGGCCGGCCGTCCAGACGAGGTCGCCGTCCCGCACGGCCGGCACATACGCACCCGCGGGGGTGGGCACGGCCGGCAGGACCAGCCCGAGTTCGGCGAGCCGTGCGGACGGCGTGGTGCCACCGGGCTCCGGGGACGCGGCGCGCGCGTCTGTGCCGGCCGGGGTGGGGGGTTCGGGTGGGGCCATCGCCGGGCCGGCCTACTGGGCCTTCGGCCGCTTGAAGTACGCGACCAGGCTCTCCGGGTTGGGCCCGGGCACAACCTGCACGAGCTCCCAGCCGTCCGCCCCGAAGTTGTCGAGGATCTGCTTGGTGGCGTGGATCAGGAGCGGGGCAGTCAGATACTCCCACGTGGTCTGCATGACCTTGGACCCTAGAGCATCTCCGCCCTGTTGCCCGGCCGGGTGGGCGGGAGCATCTGTCATGACGCGAGCCGCGGGTGCGGCGGTCGGGAGTGACGGCCCCCGGGTACGGTCGAGCACGTGAGCGGTGACGACATGGCGCGGGAGACGGCCGTGGCTCTGTGGGACCGCCGGCTGCACATCGTCACCGGCAAGGGCGGGACGGGCAAGACCACGATCGCCGCGGCGCTGGCCGTCGCGCTCGCCACCGGCGGGCGCCGGGTGCTGCTGACCGAGGTCGAGGGGCGCCAGCAGATCGCGCAGCTGTTCGACACCCCGCCGCTGCCCTACCGGGAGCGCAAGGTGGCTAGCGCACCGGGCGGCGGTGAGGTGTTCGCGCTGGCGATCGATGCGGACGAGGCCCTGCTCGAGTACCTCGAGATGTTCTACAACCTGCGCCGCGCGGGACGTGCCCTCGGGCGCGTCGGCGCGGTCGACTTCGCCACGACGGTCGCCCCCGGAGTCCGGGATGTGCTCCTCACCGGCAAGGTGAAGGAGGCCGTCAACCGCCCGGACGGGACCAGGCCCAGCGGGCTCGCCTATGACGCGGTCGTGCTGGACGCGCCTCCCACGGGCCGGATCGCCCGCTTTCTGAACGTGACCGCCGAGGTGGCGGGGCTGGCGAGGATGGGTCCGATCCGCGCCCAGGCGGAAGGCGTGATGAAGGTGCTGGCTCCGGAGCGCGCGGCTGTCCACCTGGTGACCCTGCTGGAGGAGATGCCGGTCCAGGAGACGGTGGACGGGATACGCGAGCTGCGCGAGGTCGGCCTGCCGGTGGGCGCTGTCGTGGTGAACATGGTGCGCAGGCCGCTGCTCGCGCCGGCCGAGCTGGACCTGGCCCGGCACGGCCAGCTCGACTACGAGGAACTGGCCACGGGAGTCAAGGAGGCCGGCATCGAGCCGACCGAGGAGCTGATCGCGAACCTGGCCTGGGAGGCCGCCCAGCACGCCGAGCGGGTCGCGCTGGAGACGGCGCAGCGTGCGGAGATCGCCTGCCTGGACCGTCCGGTCTGTGAGGTGCCGATGGCCGCGGACGGCGTGGACGTCGGCACGGTCTACCAGATCGCGGAGCTGCTGCGGTCCCAGCGGATGAACCCGTGAGCCCCGAGGACAGCGGATCCAGGCCGGTGCCGGGCGACACGTCAGCGGGCGGCACGTCAGCGGCCGGAGCCTCGACGGGCGGGGCGTCAGCGGGCGCGGCCGGAACCGGTGATGCCGGAGGCGGGGGCACCAGAGCCGACGGTGCGAAGACCGGCGGCACCCGGGCGAAACCCGCCGGGTCCGCCGGGTCCGCCGGTTCCGGGGGGGCCGGTAGGTCCGGCGGGAAAGCCGCTGGCGCCGGCTCGAAGTCCACCAGCCCGGGCTCGAGGGTCACCGGTTCCGGTGCGAAGACCGGTGGCTCCGGCGCGCGGACCGGTGGCGGTGCCACCGGAAAGACCTCCCCGGGGCGGGTGAAGTCGGCGTCCGGACCGGCGCGGAAGCCGGCCGGGACCCGTCGGGCCACGGGACGGGGCCAGCGGCCGGCGCCGAGCCGGCCCGGGCCTCGGCCGCATCCGTCCGGCGTTCCGCGGCTGGACGTCGACGACATGCTCGACAGCGAGCGGATCATCGTGTGCTGCGGGTCGGGCGGCGTCGGCAAGACCACGACCGCGGCCGCGCTCGCGCTGCGCGCGGCGGAGCGGGGCCGGCGCGTCGTCGTGCTGACCATCGACCCGGCGCGGCGGCTGGCGCAGTCGCTCGGTCTCACCGCCCTGGACAACACTCCGCGTGAGGTCAGCGGCGTCGACGGTTCGGCCGGTGGCCGGCTGGACGCGATGATGCTCGACATGAAACGGACGTTCGACGAGATCGTCCTGGAGCACAGCACGCCCGAGCGCGCCGAGGCGCTGCTCGCGAACCCGTTCTACCAGTCGCTGTCGTCCTCCTTCGCCGGCACACAGGAGTACATGGCGATGGAGAAGCTGGGCCAGCTCGACGCCAGCGGCGTGTGGGACCTGATCGTCGTCGACACCCCGCCGACGCGCTCCGCGCTCGACTTCCTGGACGCGCCGGGCCGGCTCGGGGACTTTCTCGACGGCCGCCTGCTGCGGGTGCTGCTCGCGCCGGCCAAGGCGGGCGGCCGGGCGTACGCGAAAGTGCTGGGTGCGGGCCTTGGAATGTTCACCAGGGTCATCACCAAAGTGCTGGGTGCCCAGCTCCTCGCCGACCTGAGTCAGTTCGTGGCCGCCCTGGAAACGATGTTCGGTGGGTTCCGTGCCCGCGCGGATCAGACCTTCCGGCTGCTCGCGGCGCCCGGGACCTCGTTCGTCGTGGTGGCCGCGCCGGAGGCGGCGGCGCTGCGGGAGGCGTCCTACTTCGTCGATCGGCTGGACGCGGACGGTATGCCGCTGGCCGGCCTGATCGTCAACCGGATGCACTTCTCCGAGGCGTCCGCGCTGACGGTCGAGCGCGGGCTGGCCGGTGCGGAGACACTGGCCGACCACGGGGAGCATCCCCTCGCCGCGGCGGTGCTGCGGATCCACGCCGACCGCGCGCGGCTGGCGGAGCGCGAGACGCGGCTGCGTGAGCGCTTCACCAGCGCCCATCCCGACACCGCGCTGGTGGAGGTCGAGGCGCTGTCGGGCGATGTGCACGATCTGGCGGGTCTTCGGGAGATCGGACGGGCGCTGGTCGGGGAACAGCAGCCCGATCCGCCGGCCGCCACGTCCTGACCTCGTGGGCCATCGAGGTCGTGCGGGGGGGCGGGGTCCGGCGGGGCGTCGGGGGCGTGCGCTGCGCGGGCGCTGCGTGGGGCGCCTGAGCGGGCAGGGGGGCAGCAGTGGGACGGTGGCTGGCGTAGGCACCTGGAGGGTCCTGCCGTAGGCACGAGGGGGTGGTCACCGCGGGCCTGTCCAGGCAACCGCGAAGGGGCGACAACCGCGCTGACCAGCCGGAACGGAATGACGGGATGTTCAGCCGGGAGAAGGAACCGCGTGCTGAGCAGCCGGGCACGAACGGAGCAGGCAGATCTGGGGCCTGAAAGCCGGAGGTGGAAATGCGGCCCCGGGAATCGCGCCGGTGCGATGTGAACCCGGGTCCTTGAAGTGCGCCCTCCGCCCATTCGGGCCAAACACGGAGACCGTGCGGACCGTGAGCTGGTGGGGACTAGCGCCACTGGTGGAGCATTCACCGCCCATCCGGGCTATACGCGACTCGGATGGAAACAACTGTGCGTTACCGGTGTTACCTGGTGTGGTGGCGTCCGTTCGACCCCGCTGTCGTCGGACACCGCCGGGTGAGGGTTAGGGCCGGAGCTAGCCGGCGGACGCGGACCGGTGGTCCGCCTGGGCGTCGGCAAGAAGCTTCCGCCAGGAGGTGACGTCCGGGCGGCGGCGCAGCAGAGCGCGTCGCTCCCGTTCGGTCATCCCGCCCCAGACGCCGAACTCGACCTGGTTGTCGAGCGCGTCCGCCAGGCACTCGGTGCGAACCACGCACCCGAAGCACCTGGTCTTCACCCTGTTCTGGGCTGCCCCCTGAACAAAGAGCTCGTCCGGGTCGAGGTCGCGACAGGCGGCGTGAGCCGTCCAGTCGCCGTCGGCGGTGGAGCCGACGAGCCCGGTCGTACTGGTACGGCGTGACAGGCTGACGGTGGGGGTCAGGCTTCTGGTCATGCCACCTGCCTTTCTTCTCGAGTCCGGGTCAGGGGGCCCGTGCGGGTGGTGACGTGGCGTTGAACCGAAACCGTACGGAGTGGCGTGGCCACGGCACAGACCCCACACGGGTGGTTGTCCAAATGACTAGTCCGGGCCATTGATCCCGATCGCCGCAGTAGTGCGGTCTGTGACAGCCATGTGTCGCTTCGGTGACGCGACCGTGACTCTGCTGTGGCGTCGTAGTCTTAGTTCGATGAAGTGGCGCATGAGCCAGGTCATCTCTTGGATCACAGGGTGTGGATCAACGCAGTACTGGATCAACGCCTCGGCCACGGGCGGTGCGGGTGCCTGCCGAAAGCCGACATCGTCGACGGCGGCGGTGGACTCGAGCGGAGGGTCCCGGGCTCAGTGTTCATACCAGGCCGAACCATCGGTCGGGCGCCGGTTCCGGGCATGTGGGCCCGCGTTGGGACCTGGCAGCTGTCAGAGTGGCCGGGACCGACATATCGGACGGGCGCGGTTGCGGCGCCCCGCGGCGTACGCGAGGAGTGCCCGTGAAGCTCCCAGGCACGGAAGCAGTGACGCGGCGGGACCCTGACGGCCGCACGGCCCGGGACAGGGCGGCCCCCGCTGGCGGAACCGGGCCATCGTCGGCGGGTTGGCGCCGCGCCACCCCGAAGCGACTTCTCGGTGTGCTCGCCGCCAGCGTCGCCGCGGGCGTTCTG
Organism: Parafrankia sp. FMc2; assembly: GCF_041008525.1. Taxonomy (NCBI): domain Bacteria; kingdom Bacillati; phylum Actinomycetota; class Actinomycetes; order Frankiales; family Frankiaceae; genus Parafrankia; species Parafrankia sp. FMc2. Next base: position 20,064 of record NZ_JBFLUG010000119.1, read on the forward strand.
GTCAGCATGCTGGCGCTGCCCGTCATCGGGCTGGCCGGCGTCACCGCGAAGAGCAGCGCGAACCATTTCCTGTCGTTGCCGGCGAATCTGACAGTACCTCCGCTGGCGCAGCCGTCGCGCATTCTGGACGCCGCCGGAAACGAGATCGCGGTGCTCCGCGGCGAGCAGGACCGCGAGCTCGTCGCCCTCGCCCAGGTTCCCCAGTACATGCGCCAGGCGATAATCGACATCGAGGACGCCCGCTTCTACGACCACACCGGCGTCGACTACCGGGGAATGATCCGTGCGTACCTGGCGAACCAGGAATCCGGTGAGGTCACCCAGGGCGGTTCCACGCTGACCCAGCAGTACGTGAAGAACGTCCTTCTGGCCCAGGCCCGGACGGCGGAGGAGAAGGAGCAGGCGACCGAGCAGACGGTCGACCGCAAGCTCCGCGAGGCCCGCTACGCGCTCTACCTGGAAGACCACCTGAGCAAGGACGAGATCCTCGAGCGGTACCTCAACATCGCCTACTTCGGCGACGGCGCGTACGGCATCCAGGCGGCCTCGCACCACTACTTCAACATCGACGTCAGCAAGCTCACGCTCACCCAGTCGGCGCTTCTCGCCGGTCTGGTGAAGAACCCCACCGCGTACAACCCGGTACTGCACCCGCAGGCGGCCCGGGAACGCCGCAACACGGTGCTGAGCCGGATGCACGAACTGGGGCACGTCGAGACCGGTGTGTGGCAGGCGGCCCGTGGTGAGGAGGTCGTCCTGAACCGGCCGGCCCGCTCGGCCGACGCCTGCGAGGACTCGTCCGCGCCGTTCTTCTGCTCCTATGTCCGGCAGCTCCTGCTTGCCGACCGGACGTTCGCCGCGACGTCCGAGGACGCCCGCCGCCTGCTGTTCGAGGGCGGGCTGACGATCCGGACCACCCTCGATCCCGTCGCGCAGGCGGCGGCACAGACCTCCGCGTCGGAGGTGATCCCGATCGGTGACCGCGTCGCCGCCGGGGTCGCGATGGTGCAGCCGGGCACCGGCAACGTGCTCGCGCTCGCCGTCAACCGGGAGTACGGGACGCCGGCGGACAATCTCGCGCCAGCGCTCACCAGCGACTTCGTGCACACGAAGGAGATCTACCCGGTCGACACCGACTCGTTCTCCCCTGGCTCCACCTTCAAGGTCTTCACACTGGCGGCCGCGCTGGAGAACAACATCCCGCTGTCGACCACCTTCCACTCACCTCTGTGCTACGAGTCGGGGAAGTTCGGCAACCCGGATCAGGAGGTGGGGAGGGACTGTTACGGCAACGCCGATCCGAGCGAGGACGGCTACTACTCCCTCACCACGGCCACCTGGAGCTCGGTCAACACCTACTACATCCAGCTCGCCGAGCGGCTTGGCGTTCTGAAGACCGCCGAGATGGCCCGCCGGCTGGGCGTCAGCTCCTGCCGGATCCGGCCCGTCGGTGAGAACGACCCCGAATGCAAGGGCGTGAACGGCATCAGCGCCGTGGACGGGTCGGCGATTCTGGGCTCCAACGAGATCAGTACTCTCGACCTCGCGACCGCTTATGCCACCCTGGCCGCGCGCGGGAACCGGTGTGACCCTCGGGTGGTCCAGTCGATCACGCAGCGCGTCGGGTCCGCGGACCGCCCGCTGGCATTCAACGCCGGAAGACCCTGCGAGCAGGTTCTCGACCCGGGTATCGCCGACACTGTCGCCGCGGTTCTGCAGGGCGTCATCAACCACGGAACGGCCTCGGGCAACGCCCGGATCGGCCGTCCGGCGGCGGGTAAGACCGGAACCGCCGAGGGCTTCAGCACGGCGTCGTTCGCCGGATTCATCCCGCAGCTCGCGACCGCCGTGACGTTGGCCGACCCGCGTGGACCGTCGACCCATCAGCTGCGCAACGTCCTGGGTAGCCGGCAGGTCTTCGGTGGTGGTTTCCCCGCCCAGATCTGGGCCCGCACCATGACCCGCACGGTCGATGGTCTGCAGCTGCCCGTCGCGCCGCTGCCCGCGCCGGACAACACGCAGCCCGAGGTGCCGAAGAAGCCGCTGCCGGACGTCCGCGGCCAGGCCCAGCAGGCGGCCGAGGCCGCGCTGCGCTCGCAGGGCTTCCGGGTCAGGTCCGAGATCGTGCCGCACATCGCGCCGCCCGGCACCGTCGTGGGCATGACGCCGGGCCCGGGGGAGGTCTCGGTGGACACCGAGATCGTCCTGCAGGTGTCCGGCGGTCTCACCGGGGCGACGCTGCTGCCCAACGGGATCGCCCCGCGCCCCGGTCAGCCCGCCTGGCCGCCGACGGTGAACGACCGCTGGCGGGGTGGTCGGCCGCCGGACCTGCGGGACCAGCTCAACGGCTGATCCGCTTCAGCCGCCGCTGGTGAGGCGGGCGCGGACGAGGTCGGACACCCGGCGGCCGTCCGCCCGCCCGGCGACCCGTGCCTGGGTCGCCTTCATCACCGGCCCCATGGCCTTCGGGCCGGAAAGGCCGAGATCGGCGAGCACGCTGTCGACGATGGCGGCGAGCTCCTCGTCACCGAGCTGACTCGGCAGGTAGCCGGCGAGCACGTCGCCCTCGGCGTTCTCCCGGCTCGCCTGCTCGGCGCGCCCGGCCCCGGCGAACGCCTCGGCCGCCTCCCGGCGCTTGCGGACCTCCCGGGCGATGATCTTCTCGACCTCCGCGTCGTCGAGCTCGCGGGCCGCGTCTCCGGCGACCTCGGCGTCCTTCACCGCGGCGACGGCAAGGCGCAGCGTGGACAGCCGCAGTTCGTCACGTGCGCGCAGGGCGCTGGTGAGATCGCTGCGCAGCCGCTCCTTGAGTGTGCTCATGGTGATCGAGCCTACGGCCCGTCCGGACAGGGGGCCACGCCATTTCCGCCGCCCACGCGGGGGTGGCAGGCGGCGCCCCGGCGGCGGGGGAGACACCGAGGTGGCGGGAGACACGGGGAGCGTCTCGGGGCGGGAGACGGCGGTGTCGCACGGCTGGGTGAGACTGGAGCGATGCGACCGAGACGTGGAACCCGTGCACCCGTTCACGTTGGGCGCCGGCCGCCGGTGCGGCGGCGCGCGGTGGCGGCGCGGGCGGTGGTGGCG
>NZ_JBFLUG010000011.1:0-101975 GCF_041008525.1 Parafrankia sp. FMc2
TCCCCCGCCCACCACACCTTCACCAACACCTCCTCGACATCCTCGGCGTCGACCCGACCCGACCACCTTGATCACCAGTCAGGCAGGTCGAAGCATCGAATCCCCATGTGCGGAAGACCCGGCTAGCCTCCGGGGCGGGCCGGCAGGTAGGCGCGCGCGGCGCGGGCGATCTCGATGTCCTCGCGAGCCTCGATGACCAGGGTGCGCACGGGTGCGCCGGGAGCACTGATCTCCAGGTCTCCGCGCTGGTAGGAGTCGCTGCGCGCCTCGTCGATCGCGACTCCCAGGAAGCCGAGCCCGGCCGCCGCGCCCGACCGAACCGGGGCGGCGCGCTCACCCACCCCGCCGGTGAGGACCAGTGCGTCCATCCCCCCGAGGGCGGCGGCCATCGCGGCCGTCTCCGCGCGCAGCCGGTGCAGGTACACGGCGAGACCCAGCGCCTCCGGGCTGCCCGGGCGCCGGGCTCCGTCGAGCACGGCCCGCATGTCCGCCGAGCCGACCAGGCCGGTCATGCCACTGTGGTGGAACAGGGCGTCGGTGAGCTCCTCGGCGGATATCCCCTGCTCGGTCTGCAGCCACAGCAGCAGGCCGGGGTCCACCGTCCCGGACCGGGTGGCCATCACCATTCCTTCCAGCGGGGTGAAGCCCATGGTCGTGTCGATGCTCACACCGTCGCGGACGGCGGCCAGTGAGGCGCCCGAGCCCAGGTGGGCGGTGACCACCCGGCGGGCACCGGTCAGTTCGGCGGCGCGGCGCGAGGCGTAGGCGTGGGAGAGGCCGTGGAAGCCGTAGCGGCGCACCCCGTACTCCTCCCGCCAGCGCGCCGGCACCGCGTAGGTGAAGGCCTCGGGCGGCATCCGTGCGTGGAACGCGGTGTCGAAACAGGCGACCCGCGGCACCCCGGGGAGAGCCGCCGACACGTCGGCGAGCGCGGCCAACGCCGCGGGCTGGTGCAGCGGCGCCAACGGGACGAGCGCCCGTAGCTGCCCCTCCACCTCGTCGTCGACCAGGACCGGGTCGGTGAAGACCGATCCGCCGTGCACCACCCGGTGACCGGTGATCGCGACTTCACCGGCGTGCGCGAGCTCCTCGACCGCCCGCTCCAGCTCGTCGGGGTCCGGCCGGCCGGCGGCGGCCCGCAGGTCGTGTGCGGCCAGCACCTGGTCATCCGGGGCCAGCAGGCGCAGTTTCACACTGGACGACCCCGCGTTGACAACCAGGACGTTCCCCGGCCTGTCGGGAGGCATCGCCGACGCGGGGGCGGACGGCGCTCCCGCCGTCGCGGCGCCCGCCCGGTCCGTGGCCCTGGTCATTCTGGATCCGCTCTCAGTACGGCCAGACCCAGTCGCGGATGCGTGGGTCGTCCACTCCATGGTCACGGGTGTAGGCGCGGGCGGCGAGGCGCGCGTCGACCATCCGCTGCCGGACGTGCGCGGCCCGCGCGCCCAGGCTCTCCACCCGGTCGATCACATCCACGACCAGGTGGTAACGGTCGAGGTTGTTCATCATCACCATGTCGAAGGGCGTGGTGGTCGTGCCCTCCTCGATGTAGCCCCGGACATGCAGGTTGTTGTGGTTGCGGCGGCGGTAGGTGAGCCGGTGGATCAGCCACGGATAGCCGTGGTAGGCGAAGATGACCGGCCGGTCCTCGGTGAACAGCGCGTCGAACCGGGCGTCGGAGATGCCGTGCGGGTGCTCTGCCTCGTCCTGCAGGCACATCAGGTCGACGACGTTGACGACCCGGACCTTCAGATCCGGAAAGTGCTGGCGCAGGATGTCGACCGCGGCCAGCGTCTCCAGGGTCGGGATGTCGCCGGCGCAGGCCATCACGACGTCCGGATTGCCGTCGCCGTGCTCGGTGTGATCGTTGCTCGCCCAGTCCCAGATGCCCAGCCCGCGGGTGCAGTGGGCGATCGCGTCCGGCATCGGCAGGTAGTTCAGGGCTGACTGCTTGCCGGCGACGATCACGTTGATGTAGTGCCTGCTGCGCAGGCAGTGGTCGGCGACCGAGAGCAGCGTGTTCGCGTCCGGCGGCAGATAGACGCGGATGATCTCTGCCTTCTTGTTGACCACGTGGTCGATGAAGCCCGGGTCCTGGTGCGAGAAACCGTTGTGGTCCTGGCGCCAGACGTGACTCGTGAGCAGGTAGTTCAGCGACGCGATCGGCCGGCGCCACGGGATGTTCAGCGTCGTCTTCAACCACTTGGCGTGCTGGTTCACCATCGAGTCGACGATGTGGATGAACGCCTCGTAGCAGGAGAAGAACCCGTGCCGGCCGGTGAGCAGGTACCCCTCCAGCCAGCCCTGGCACAGGTGCTCGGAGAGCACCTCCATCACCCGGCCGTCGGGCGCGAGATCCTCGTCGGTCGGGACGACCTCCGCGTTCCAGGCACGCGCGGTGGTCTCGAACAGCGCGCCCAGCCGGTTCGACGCGGTCTCGTCCGGCCCCATGACCCGGAACGTGTTCGGGTTGGCGCGCATGACGTCACGCAGGAAACCACCGAGGACCCGGGTCGCCTCGCTCCAGCCGATCCCTGGCGACGGGAAGTCGACGGCGTAGTCGCGGAAGTCGGGCAGGGTCAGGTCGCGCAGCAGCTCGCCGCCGTTGGCGTGCGGGTTGGCGCTCATCCGGCGGGTGCCCACCGGCGCCAGTGCCGCGAGTTCCGGCCGGAGCCGCCCGTCGGCCTCGAACAGCTCCCACGGCCGGTAGCCGCGCAGCCAGGCCTCGAGCTGGGCGAGGTGCGCCGTGTCGTTCTTCGGATCGGAAAGCGGAACCTGATGGGAGCGCCAGTTCCCCTCGACCGGCTTCCCGTCCACGTTCGCCGGGCCCGTCCAGCCTTTCGGCGTGCGCAGAATGATCATCGGCCAGGCCGGGCGGGACGGATCACCGAGCCGGCGCGCCCGGTCCTGGATGCCGTGGATCCGCTCGATCGCGGTGTCGAGCACGTGGGCGAACTGCTGGTGTACCTCGGCCGGGTCATCGCCGGTCACGTACAGCGGCTCGTAGCCGTAGCCGCGCATCAGCGCGTCGAGCTCGCTCTCCGGGATCCGGGCCAGGACCGTCGGCTGGGCGATCTTGTATCCGTTGAGGTGCAGGATCGGTAGCACCACCCCGTCACGGACGGGGTCGAGAAACTTGTTCGAGTGCCAGCTCGCCGCGAGCGGCCCCGTCTCGGCCTCACCGTCGCCGACGACCGCGGCCACCAGCAGGTGCGGGTTGTCGAACGCGGCCCCGTAGGCGTGGGTGAGGGCGTAGCCGAGCTCACCGCCCTCGTGGATGGAGCCGGGCACCTCCGGGGCGACATGGCTGGGGATCCCGCCCGGGAAGGAGAACTGGCGGAACAGCCGGCGCATCCCGGCCAGGTCCTGGGTGATGGACGGGTAGGTCTCGCTGTAGGTGCCCTCGAGGTAGGTGTTCGCCACGATGGCCGGCCCGCCGTGGCCCGGGCCGATCACGTAGATCGCGTCCAGGTCGTGGTGACGGATGATCCGGTTGAGGTGGGTGTAGATCAGGTTCAGACCGGGCGTGGTGCCCCAGTGGCCCAGCAGCCGCGGCTTGATGTGCTCGGCCCGCAGCGGCTCGGCCAGCAGTGGGTTGTCCAGCAGGTAGATCTGCCCCACCGCCAGGTAGTTGGCGGCCCGCCAGTACGCGTCGAGCAGGCGCAGTTCGTCGGCCGCCAGCGGCTTCGGTGTCACCACCTCGGACCCCGCGCCGATCTCGGCAACGTCGACCATGCCTGCCCTCCCCTGCCCGGCCCGCTCCGGCGCCGTTGCCCGCGCGCTCGTCCCACCGCTCGACCCCATCATCGTGCGCCGCGCTCCTGCCCGAACACTGATCCATTGTGAGGACGAATCTGGTTATCTCCGCCCGCGCACCGGCGAGGCGAACGTCGGCGGTCTCCGAGCCGAAGGGCCCTTGCGGCCGGGCCGGGGCGCCGGTTCAGCCTTCGCCGACGAGCGGGCTGGACGCCACCTCGGTACCGTCATCCAGCGCGCTGAGCCGGAAGTCGGCGAACACGTTCGGCGCCACGCCCTGCAGCGCTCGGAGCACCGCGACCGCCAGGCCGCGGATCTCGACATCGGCGTGCTCACTGGCACGCATGCCGATGAAGTGCCGCCAGGCGCGGTAGTTGCCGGTCACGACGATCCTGGTCTCGGTGGCGTTCATCAGCACCGACCGGGCCGCCTGCCGGGCCTGCTTGCGCCGTGACGTCGGCGCGGAGACGTCGGCGAAGCGCTTCTCGAGGCCCTCCAGCAGCCGGGCGTACGCCTCCATCGAGGCGGCCGCCGCCTCGGTGAAGAGCTCGTGCAGCTCCGGGTCCTCAGCGATCACCGCCGGTTCGACCAGGGCCGCGTCGTGCTCGGGGACGTAGCGCTGCGACAGCTGGCTGTAGGAGAAGTGCCGGTGCCGCACCAGCTCGTGGGTGAGGCTGCGCGACACCCCGGTGATGTACAGCGACACCGTCCCGTGCTCCAGCACCGACAGATGCCCGACGTCGAGGATGTGCCGGAGGTAGCCGGCGTTGGTCGCCGTCGCCGGGTTCGGCTTGTTCCAGCTCTGGTAGCAGGCCCGCCCGGCGAACTCGGCCAGCGCCTGGCCGCCGTCGGCGTCGGTGCTCCACGGGACGTCGTCCGGCGGGAGGAACTCGGTGCGGGCGATCACCTGGACCCGCAGCCCGGCCTGCGCCGGACCGCTCCCTGGCCCGGACCCGGATCCAGCCCCGCTCCCACCGGCTCCGCCCGGCACTCCGACATCCACCACAGCGACCTCCACCCCGTTGCCCCGACGGTCCTGACGATTTCCCGTTGGTCTGACGGTTTCCCCCGACGGTCTGACTGCCGGAACCAGCGCCCGGCGGGCACCGGCGACTGCCATCCCACGGTATCCGCTCTCCGCGGCCCGTCAGGAACCGGAGTCGAACGGGGACAAGGGGACCACCACGCCCCCGGCCCTCCGGTGGCGATCTCCTGCGGGGCGGCATCGGCATGCACCGGACCGGTTACGTTCGAACCGCCCAACCGACCCGTGTCGCCACCCACTTACCCGTCCGGTGACCCGTACGGAACACCGCGGTGGAGGCGGCGGCGCACCGTGGTACACCGGATGTGGGCGCCTCGCCGCGGTCGGCGGGGGGTCCGGTGCTCGCCCGGCAGGCGCTGCACGGCCAGGGGTCTCCGCCCCCGTCAGCTCCTGGTCGAGCTCCACGCCGGCGGCGCGGGCACCGCGTCTGCCACGCGGCCGCGACCGCCGGTCGGCCCGTCTCCCGCGCCGCCGACCGGCGCCGCGGTCGCGTGGAAGGCCATCGCCCGCACGGGCGGCCACCGCCCGCGCCGAAGGACCTGCCGTGTGCCAGGACCACGCGGCCAGCCACCTGTTGCGAGGCCGCGGCCGGGCCCGCCTCAGGAAGCGGGCGACCACACCGCCGGGTCCGCCGGGCTCTGCTCCCCGGTCGCCATGTTCTTCACCTCGTGTGGCCGGTCGTCCCCGAACGGCGGGAACCAGACATGCCCGATGCCCTTGCGGGAGGCGTAACGGATCTGCTTGGCGAGCTTGTCCGCCTGGTGGTAGGTCTCGACGTTGAGGCCGCGGGCCCGCAACTGCCGGGCGGTGGCCAGCGCGTCCGCCCGCCGCTCGTCGCTCGGGATCACCACCAGAACCTGGGCCGGGCTCGCCGGCCCGCCGCCGACGAGGCCCTCCGCCACCAGCTTGGCGAAGATGCGGGTGAGGCCGATCGAGATGCCGACCCCGGGCAGGTGGCGGCGGATGAAGGTCCCCGCGAGATCGTCGTAACGCCCGCCGGAACAGATGCTGCCGTAGCCCGGGGCGTCGACGAACTTCGCCTCGTAGACGGTGCCCGTGTAGTAGTCCAGCCCGCGGGCGATCGACAGGTCGGCGACGACGCTGCCGGGCGGCAGGTCCGCCAGATCGTCGAGCACCCGCGCCAGCTCGTCGAGGCCCTCGGTGAGCAGGTCGGACTTCGCCCCGAGCCGGCCGACCGCCTCGACGACCCCGGAGTCGGACCCCCGCACGTGAGCCAGGTCCAGGCAGGCCCGGGCCTGGTCCGTAGTGAGCCCGACCGGGCCGGTCAGCAGCGCCTCGACTCCGGCGGACCCGATCTTGTCGATCTTGTCGGCGGCCCGGATGACGGCCAGCGGGTCACCGATTCCCAGCCCCTCGTAGAACCCCTGCAGCACCTTGCGGTTGTTGATGTTCAGCGTCCACGCGGGCACGCCGAGCGTGGTAAGGACCTCGTGCACGATCCGGGGAAGCTCGGCATCGAAGTGCAGTGGCACCTGGTCGACGTTGATGACGTCGATGTCGCACTGGGTGAACTCCCGGAACCGCCCCTCCTGGGGCCGCTCTCCGCGCCACACCCGCTGGATCTGGTAGCGCTTGAACGGGAAGACCAGGTCGTTGAAATGCGCCGCGACGTAACGGGCGAACGGAACGGTCAGGTCGAAGTGCAGACCGAGGCGCGAGCTGTCACCGTCATCCTCTGCCTGCAGCCGCCGCAGGGTGTAGACCTCCTGCGAGGTCTCGCCCTTGGCCATCAGGGCGTCCAGCGCCTCCACCGACGGGGTCTCGACCGAGCAGAACCCGTACCGCTCGAACGTGGCGCGGATGGTGTCCAGCCAGCGGAGCTCGACCATCCGCACGTCGGGCAGCCATTCGGGAAATCCGCTGATCGGGGTGGGACGGACCACGGGCACATCGGCCATCGCCGGAACAACTCCTCTTTCTCGACACTGCGGGCGCGCGTGGCCTCCACACACGCTCATCGGACCCTGAAAGCGCGGCGATCACCGATGTCGAGACGAGAAAAGCACGACCGGAACCTTACACGCCGGCGGCTGGTGCCGTGACGGGCCGGGTTCACCCCGGTCCGTCACGGCACTAGGCAGTCCGGGCCCCTCCTGACGCACCCGTGGCGGGAGCGGCCACACCGGGCGTCGCCGCAATGACGACCAGCACGCCGGCGGCGTCCACCAGGCAGCGCCCGGCCGCCGCGCCCGCGACCACCAGCTCACCATGCGCGCGAACGCAGGCGAACAGCGCCACGTGCAGCGGGCGCGCTTCCGGCAGCGCGAAGCCGCCGTCGATGTCGTACCGCGTGTTGGTGATCTTGCGCGTGATGGAGCCGAGCTCCTGCGCGCCGGCGGGCGGCAGATCCGCACGCGCCGTCACCATCATCTCCGTGCAGCCGGACGGCCAGGTCCAGCACAGCCGCCCCGCCACCAACCGCAGGTCGGACGCCGGGTCGAGCTCATCGGCAGCGGTCCGCGGACCCGGCGGCGGGACCCGCACGTCTGTCGGGCCGGGCACCGCGTCGGGCACCGGCACCGCCTCTGCCGCCGGCACCGCCTCTGCCACCGGCACCGCGCCTGCCGCCGTGGCGGGCGCCTCGGCCGGCGCCGGAACCGGCGGAAGCCGGCCCGGCACCTGCGTCCCGCCGCCCTCCCCGGTGGCACCGGAGGCCGCCCGCTCCGGCTCGGGCACCCGCTCCTGGTCACGCGCAGGGTCCTCGCCACGCACCGGTTCCGGCCACCGAGCCGGCGCCGACCAGACGCCACCGACGCCGGCGATCACCTCGTACTCGGGGATTGACGACCCGCGGTACACGCCGCCGTCCTCGATCGAGGTGGCGGCGGTGACACCCACCGCGCGGGCGTTGCCGTCCGCGGTGATCCGCCGGATGCGGTACCGGACATCACCCGGAGTGATCGTCGGACGCCAGCTGACGACCACGGACGCGCCGTCCCACCGGGCGGACACCCCGCTCGGCGCCTCGACGACCTGCGCCTCGGCGGCGGATGGCACGACGGCAGACGAAACGGCGGCAGGGGCCGGACGGTCGTCCGCCGACACCCGCTCCTGCTCCGGGACCCGGGCCTGCCCGCGCTCCGGCTCCGGCCGCCCGCCCGAGCCCTCACCCGAACCTTCGCCCGGACCTTCGTTCGAACCGTCACCCGGGGCGGCGGCCGGTCGCTGCCGAGCCGGCCTGGCCGGCCGAGCCGGCCGCAGCGCGGCGTCGGCGTCCGGGCTGTCCGCGAGCAGGCCGTGTGCCTCCTCGTGATCTGCCACCGCGGCCAGCGCCTCCCGCGCCAGCTGGATCCGCTCCGGCCCGGGTGCCTCACGCGCGCGGCGGACGAGCTCGTCCGCCTGGGCGCAGCGCGCACGTGCCGTCGCACGTACTTCGTCGAGCACCCGTCCGCCTGGACCAGGGACGTCCGCCGCGACCCGGGCGAGGTCCTCGGTGAGGCGGGCGACTGCGCGGTGTCGGTCGGCGCCGGCCTCGGCGACGATGACCCGCCAGCTCTCCCCCGCGGCCCGGATGACCCGCTCCACCTCGTCGCCGAGCGCCCGGATGGGCGGCAGGGTCTCCCCTGCCGCCTCGCGCGCCCGGGAGATCTCGTCACTGGCCTCGATCGGCCGTCCGGCCCGGAGCGCGGCCCGGGCCCGGGAAAGCAGGGCCTGCCAGTCACGCGTACGGCCGGGCGCGGGAGCCGGCACGTCCCGCCCGGGCGGCACCACGCCGCCGCCTTCGGCGGCACCGGCACCCGCACCACCGCCGGCGCCGCCGGACCGGCGCGGCGTGTACGCCACGTCGGGTGCCTCCACGCCGTTCTCACGCGCGAGGTCGGCGACGACCGTCCGGGCCCGGGCCGGGTCGAGGCCCTCCGCCTCGGCGTGGGCGACGAACTCCGCGGCGGCCGACGCGAGCAGACGGTCCTCGATGAGGACGGCGGTGGCGACCCGCGATCGCAGCGCCGCCCTGACCGGCTCGACCAGGGCGTCGAGGTAGGCCTCCGGGTCACCCTCGACGAGGAGCGAACGGACGGCCGTCAGCAGGTCGTCCAACAGCGCGCGCCGCCGGTCCGGCCGGCGCTCGCGGTTGCGGGCCGCGGCCGCGTCGCGGACGGCCCGGATCTCCTCTCGGGTGCTTCCCGGGGAGACCCCGAGCAGATCGAACAGACTGCGCGGCGGGGTGGTCCCGGCGATCCGCCCGAGCTCGTCGAGATCGGCGCGGATCTGGCGGATCACCTCCGCGGGCACGGCCCGGCGGGCCTGCCCGGACGTCGCCCGCTCCGGCGCGCCCGCGGGGAGCAGCCGGTACCGGCGGATGCGCTGCGCGAACGCCGCCTCGTCGACGCCCTGCGCGGCGGCCAGGGCACGCAGTGCCGCGACCTTGTCCTCGGGCAGGCCGCCGAAGCGGCTCACCAGGCGGCGGACGGCGGCGTCGAGCTCGGCGAAGCGCTCGCTGTCCCGGGCCGCGCGGGCCGCGGTGACCCGTTCGGCGAGGTCGGCGCGGGACGCGGCGGTGGCCAGGGCCGACGACAGCTCGTCGTGCAGACCCAGCAGGGCGATGATCACCCCACGGTAGCGGGGATGGTCCCGGCTGCGCTGCCAGAAGGCCCAGACCTCGTCCAGGCGGGCGCGGACCTCCGCGTCACCGAGCCGGGGCGCCTCCACGACCGGGATGTCGTAGATCTCGAAGGGGTCGCTCTGCTCGGCCCCGCCGCGGGCGTGGAGCGCCGCGAGCACCCGCCGCCGGTAGTCGTTCGAGTCGAAGGGCAGCACGGTGGTCTCCCTCTCTGGCGTCGCGCTCTCCGGCCGTTCTTGTCGGGCGCTCTGTCGGGCGCCCTGCCGGTTGGCACCCAGGCCCGGCTACACCCAGCCGGGCGGGCCGCCGAGCCCGCCCTGCTCCGCGTCCGGCGGCTTCTTGCGGAGCGGGTCGCCACCGGCGCCCGGATCCGTGCCCCGCTCACGGCGGGCTCGGGCGACCTGCTCCCGCTCGCGCGCGACGTCCGCCTGGCTCAGAGCCGCGGACGTCTCGATGCGAACCGTCAGCGGCCGGTCGGCGAGCCCCTCGTGGCGTGCCGTCACCTCCAGGATGCCGTCGAACCCCATCCGGAACATGATTTCTATCTGAGTACCGGCCGGATAGCCCGGTGGAATGCCGGTGATCTCCGCGTTGGCAATGATCTTGTTGTCATCGACGCGGGCGGACTCGACGCCCCCGGCCTGCTCGACGACGTGGACGGTTACCGCGTCCTGGTCGTCGCGCACGGTGCCGAACAGCCGGCGGACGGCCACCGGCAGCCGGTCGTTGCGGTGAACGAGGAACACCGCCCGCTGATCGCCGAAACGGTCCAGCGCCAGCACCCCGAAGCCCCGGGAGACGACGTTGACGACCTGCACCTCGACGGTCCGCCGCACCCGGTCCGCGGGCAGCCCCAAGGCCTCGGCGAGGCGCCGGCACGCGGCGTCCAGGTCGGCGGGGGCGGCCGTGTCCACCGCGGCGCCGTCCACCAGCTGGCCGCGGGTGACGAGGTCGGCGGCGACCAGGCGCTCCAGCGCCTTCTTCTCCCCGTAGATCGCGGCTCCGCGCGCGACGGCCAGGTCCGGGTCGCTCAGCTCCACCGGCACGGACAGTTCGGCGGCCAGCCGCCGGGCCACGGCCGGCATCCGCGAGGCGCCCCCGACCAGCAGGACCCGGTCGACGCCGCGCACCCCGCGCTCACGGGCGGCCTCGATCGCCGACCGGGTCAGCTCGAGGGTGCGGTCGAGCAGGACCGCGGTGAGGTTCTCCACCTCGTCCCGGGTCAGGGTGACGTCCAGCGTCCTCCCGCCGTGACTGACATTGATCACGGTCGAGTCCGCGTCGGTCAGCTCACGCCGCGCGCGCTCGGCGGCGAGCTGCAGCACCTGCGCGGCCTCGCCGTCGTCGAGCGGGTCCTCGGCACCCGGGTGGGCGGCGAGGAAGCGGTCGGTGAGGAACAGGACGATCTTCTCGTCCCAGTCGGCCCCGCCCAGCTGGTGGTCACCGTCGGTCGCGACGACGGAGACCCGGCGGTCGGCGAGCTCGACGATGGTGACGTCGAAGGTTCCACCGCCCAGGTCGTAGACGAGGGCGACCTCCTCGGTGAGGACGCCGGGCCCGGCAAGGGTGCGCCGGCCCGCGACCTCGAACCGGGCGAACCCGTAGGACAGCGCGGCGGCGGTGGGCTCGTTGATGACGTCGACGACGTTCAGCCCGGCGTACTCGCCGGCCAGCACGGTGGCCCGGCGCTCCTCGTCACCGAAGTAGGCCGGAACGGTGATGACGGCGTCCCGGACCGGTTCCCCGGCGGTCATCCCGGCGTCCGAGACGAGCGCCTTGAGGATCAGCCCGCTGACCGCCGGCGCCGACCAGGCCGCCCCGTGGGTCACGAACCGCCAGTCACGGTCGCCCATCCGGCGTTTGACAAGCGAGCAGACGTCGTCGGGCCGGGCCCGGGCGAGGCGCCGGGCGGTCTCACCGGTGATGTAGTCGTCGCGGCCGACGAACAGCACCACGCTGGGCAGAATCGTCGACCCGTCCATCAGCGGGATGACCTCGGGGTCGCCGGAGGCGGACACCCTGGCCAGGCAGCTGAAGGTCGTCCCGAGGTCGATGCCGAAGACGGTCCCCGTGTTGGCCGGCCGGCCACCCGTTTGTCGTGCCACACCCGAAACCTATCCATCCGTGTGGGCGGCGGCGGACAGCGGACCGGGTGACGGCTTGGCGACACCCGGCCCCGGACCGGTGCGTGGGCCCCGGTCCGGCCTGGCTCAGCCGAGGTCGAGAAGGCTCTCCAGGCCCACGGTCAGCCCTGGATGCGCGGCCACCTGACGCACCGCGAGCAGGATGCCCGGCATGAACGAGGCGCGGTCGAGCGAGTCGTGGCGGATCGCGAGGGTTTCGCCGGCACCGCCGAGAAGCACCTCCTGGTGCGCGACCAGCCCGGCGAGCCGGACGGCGTGCACCGGCACGCCGGCGGCACGGGCCCCGCGGGCCCCGTCGAGCGCCGAGGTCGTCGCGTCCGGGCCGGCCGGGTCGAGTCCGGCGGACTTCCGGGCGGCGGCGATGAGCTCGGCAGTGCGCCGTGCCGTGCCGCTGGGCGCGTCCGCCTTGCCGGGATGGTGCAGCTCGACGATCTCCACCGATTCGAAGTACGGTGCCGCCCGGGCGGCGAAAAGCATCATCAACACGGCGGCGATGCCGAAGTTGGGTGCCACGAACACCCCGACCGACGGCTCGGCGCCCAGCCAGCCGCGCACGGTGTCGAGGCGGTCGCCGTCGAGCCCGGTCGTGCCCACCACGGCGTGGACGCCGTTGGCGACCGCCCAGCGCAGGTTGTCCATGACCGCGTCGGGATGGGTGAAGTCGACGACCACGTCCGCCTTCGCAAGCGGAGCGCGGTCGTCGCCGGCGTCGGCCTCGGCCACCAGCTCCAGATCCGGCGCTTCCCGGACAGCCGAGCACACCGTGGCGCCCATCCGGCCACGGGAGCCGAGCACACCGACACCAATCACTTCGCGCCCCTCACAGGTGCCGGCCCCGCGACACAGGCCGCGGGGCCGGGTGATCATCAAAGCTCACTGCTGACTGCCAGCTCACGGCTGACGACTCAGCGGGCGACCGCGGCACTGAAGTCGTGGTCGTCGAACGGGCCGATGACGCCCAGCGACCACGGCTGGTCGACGAGCTCGCCGGCGAGGGCCCGCACGTCGTCCAGGGTGACAGCCTCGACCCGGGCCAGCACCTCGTCCACCGAGAGGATCTCGCCGTGGACGAGCTCGGACTTCCCGAGCCGGGACATCCGCGACCCGGTGTCCTCCAGGTTGAGCACGAGCCCGCCGCGGTTCTGCCCGCGGGCCCGGTCGAGCTCCTCCGCGGTGATGCCGTGCTCGGCGATCTGGTGCACCTGCTCGCGGCAGATCTCCAGGACGTCGTCGGCGCGGCCCGGCGTGCAGCCCGCGTACACCCCGAACAGACCGGCGTCGGCGAACTGGTTGTCGAACGAGTAGACCGAGTAGGCCAGGCCCCGCTTCTCCCGGACCTCCTGGAACAGCCGCGAGCTCATCCCGCCGCCCAGGGCCTGGGACAGCAGCCCGAGCGCGTAGCGGCGCGGGTCGTGCCGGGACAGGCCGGTCGTGCCGAGCACGACGTGGGCCTGCTCGGTCGGCCGGTTGGCCACGACGATCCCCGGCGGGGGCGGGAACGGGTAGTCACCGCGGCGGACGTCCTGCGTCCGTGCCGGCCCACCGAGGTGGTCGGCGAACGCCCTGGTCACCCGGTCGAGGGCGTGGTCGTGGTCGAGGTTGCCCGCGATCGAGATCACCAGCGCCGGTGGCGCGTAGTGCTCGCGGTAGTAGTCGAAGATCGTCTCCCGGCCGAGGGCCTGGATCGTCTCGACCGTGCCGAGCACCGGCCGGCCCAGTACCGACGACCCGAGGACGGCATCCGCGAAGACGTCGTGCACGACGTCACCCGGGTCGTCCTCGTGCATGGCGATCTCCTCGAGGATCACGCCGCGCTCGGCCTCGACGTCGTCCGCGGTCACCAGCGAGTTGGCGACCATGTCGCAGACGACGTCGACGGCCAGGCCCAGGTCGTCGTCGAGGACCCGGGCGTAGTAGCAGGTGTACTCCTTGTTCGTGAAGGCGTTGAGATCCCCGCCGACCGCCTCGATGGCAGCGCTGATTGTCAGCGCGTCCCGGGTCGGGGTGCCCTTGAACAGCAGGTGCTCCAGGTAGTGCGAGCAGCCGCCGGTCAGGGGCGTCTCGTCGCGGGACCCCACACCGACCCAGACGCCGATGGCCACCGAGCGGACCCCGGGCACCTTCTCCGTGATGACCCGCAGGCCGCCCGGCAGGACGGTGCGGCGCACCGTCCCGGCGAGCAGCTCCGCGGTGCCACCGCCCGCCGCGAGCAGGTCGGCGACACGGCCCGGCTGCGGGCCGGAGGTGACCTCCGGCCCGCCCGTGGCCTGCGTGCGCCCGCCAGAGGAGGACAGTTCCGTCTCCGTCACAGTGCTCCTGTCAGGAGGAGGACCCCCGCGTACACGGGGTGACTCAGGACTCGACGGCAACCGCGTCGGAGGCCTCCGCCCCGGGCGCGAGGCTGATCTTGCCGCGGGCGTCGATCTCGGTGATCTCCACCTGCAGCTTCTGGCCCACCGACAGGACGTCCTCCACCTTCTCCACCCGCTTGCCGCCCGCGAGCTGCTTGAGCTTGCTCACGTGGAGCAGGCCGTCCTTGCCCGGGGTCAGTGACACGAAGGCACCGAAGTTGGTGATCTTGACGATGGTGCCGAGGTAGCGCTCCCCCACCTCGGGCATCTGCGGGTTGGCGATCGCGTTGATCGCGGAGCGGGCGGTCTCCGCCGACGGCCCGTCGGCGGCGCCGATGTAGATCGTGCCGTCGTCCTCGACCGTGATCTCGGCGCCGGAGTCGGCCTGGATCTGGTTGATCATCTTGCCCTTGGGCCCGATGACCTCACCGATCTTGTCGACCGGAATCTTCACCGAGATGACCCGCGGCGCGTGCGCGGACATCTCGTCCGGCTCGCCGATGGCCTCGGCCATCACTTCCAGGATCGTCAGCCGGGCCGCCCGAGCCTGCTGCAGGGCCGCCGCCAGCACCGACGCGGGGATGCCGTCGAGCTTGGTGTCGAGCTGCAGGGCGGTGACGAAGTCCCGGGTACCGGCGACCTTGAAGTCCATGTCACCGTAGGCGTCCTCGGCACCGAGGATGTCGGTGAGGGTGACGAAGGAGTCACCCTCCTTGATCAGGCCCATCGCGATGCCGGCCACCGGCGCCTTCAGCGGCACACCCGCGTTGAGCAGCGACAGCGTGCTCGCGCACACCGAGCCCATGCTGGTCGAGCCGTTCGAGCCCAGCGCCTCGGAGACCTGGCGGATCGCGTAGGGGAACTCCTCGCGGCTGGGCAGCACCGGCAGCAGCGCCCGCTCGGCGAGCGCGCCGTGGCCGATCTCGCGACGCTTGGGCGAGCCGACCCGGCCCGTCTCCCCGGTGGAGTACGGCGGGAAGTTGTAGTTGTGCATGTAGCGCTTGGTGCGCTCCGGGTTGAGCGTGTCGACGGTCTGCTCCATCCGCAGCATCGCCAGCGTCGTGACGCCGAGGATCTGCGTCTCGCCCCGCTCGAACAGCGCCGAGCCGTGCACCCGCGGGATGTAGTCGACCTCGGCCGACAACTCCCGGATCTCGGTCGTCGACCGGCCGTCGATACGCACGCCGTCGGCGACGATCCGCGAGCGGACCAGCTTCTTGGTCAGTGCCCGGTAGGCCGGGCCGATCTCCTTGTCGCGGCCCTCGAACTGGCCGGAGACCTTCTCGACCGCCAGCGCGCGGACCCGCTCAAGCTCGGTCTCGCGCTCGGTCTTGCCCGCGATGCGCAGCGCCGCCGCGAGCTCCTCGCCCACAGCCGCGGTCATCGACTCCAGCACGTCGTCGTGGTAGTCGACGAAGACCGGGAACTCGCGCCGCGCCTTGGCCGCGCCAGCGGCGAGCTCGCTCTGCGCCCGGCACAGCTCGCGGATCGCGGGCTTCGCCGCCTCCAGGCCCGCCGCGACGACCTCCTCGGTCGGCGCCGCGGCACCGCCCGCGAGCAGGTTGACGGTGCCCGGGGTGGACTCCGCCTCGACCATCATGATCGCGACGTCGGAGCCGTCCTCCAGGACGCGGCCGGCCACGACCATGTCGAACGTGGCCCGCTCCAGCTCGGGGTGGGTCGGGAAGGCGATCCACTCACCGTCGACGAACCCGACCCGGGTCGCGCCGATCGGGCCGCTGAACGGCAGGCCCGCCAGCATCGTCGACGCACTCGCCGCGTTGATCGCGACGACGTCGTAGAGGGTCTCCGGGTCCAGCGCCAGCACGGTCGCGACGACCTGGATCTCGTTGCGCAGCCCCTTCGCGAACGACGGGCGCAGCGGGCGGTCGATCAGCCGGCAGGTCAGGATCGCGTCCTCGCTGGGACGCCCCTCGCGGCGGAAGAACGATCCGGGAATGCGCCCGGCCGCGTACATCCGCTCCTCGACGTCCACCGTGAGCGGGAAGAAGTCCAGCTGCTCCTTCGGCGACCGGCTCACTGTCGTCGCCGACAGGACCATGGTGTCGCCCAGGTGAGCGACCACCGCACCGGCGGCCTGCCTGGCCAGCCGGCCGGTCTCGAACCGCACCGTGCGGGTTCCGGCCGGTGTCGTGATGACCGCCTCGGCCGCCTGTGTCGAGTCGTCCACTCGATACTCCATCCTCATCGTGGGCCGTGCCCGCGCCATCGAGGATGCCGGTGCTCAGTCGAAGTCTCCGGGGCCGGCGCCGGTGGGCACCGTCCAGGCGGCCACGACCGAGGACCGGCGGCTCATGCCGCGCGGACCCGGCCAGGTCCTGCGACCGCCGGGCGACCGAGTGCCGCCGACGGCCCGACGCCCCGGTATCTACCCCGGATGCGCCGGAGGGAGCGCCACCGGGGCGCTCCCTCTTGTTGACTATCGGCGCAGACCGAGTCGTTCGATCAGTGCGCGATAGCGGTTGATGTCTGTCTTCGACAGGTAGTTCAGCAGCCGGCGCCGACGCCCGACCAGCAGGAGAAGCCCGCGGCGGCTGTGGTGGTCGTGCTTGTGGACCTTCAGGTGCTCCGTCAGGTCACTGATGCGACGGGTCAGCATCGCCACCTGGACCTCGGGCGAACCGGTGTCCCGTTCGACCGTGGCGTAGTCCGACATGATCTTCTGCTTGACGTCGCTAGAGAGCGGCACGCTCCACCTCGTTCCTCGTCCGGGGCGGCGCGCGCCCGGGGTCTTCTCCACCCGGACATCCCGCCGGTGTCAGCCACCGGAGGTCGCACCGCCGCCGGCGGCCCCGGGCCCTCGGCACCTCACCGAAACCCGCTCCGACCACCGCCGGACCCCGGCGACCGCTGAACACCATCAGCTGCAAGTCACCAGCTGTACACCATCAGCAACCACCGCGAGTCGACCATCCGGCACGCCGTCACCGGACACACCGCTCCCGCCTGAGGGGGAAGCTTATCAACCGTTGCGGATCGATGAGCAGCAGCGCTCGCCGTTCACGCCGCCGGCACTTGCGCGCCGGCACCCCTGGTCTGACCGGCCTTGGCCGTGCCAGGTTCCCGCTTCGTAGCCACCTGCCGGACGAGTGTGGTCTTACGGTCGGCTCCACGGGCGTTTCGCGTCTCCGACGTACTGGCGGCGACGAGGTGTGCCAGGTTGATCGCGGCGTTGGCGTCGCGGTCGAGGGCCAGTCCGCAGGACTGGCAGCGGAAGGTGCGGTCGGCCGGGGTCAGACTTGGGTTTCGCCAACCACAGCCGGAACAGGTCTTCGAGCTTGGGTACCAGCGATCCGCGACGTGCAGCGTCGAGCCGTACCACCCGGTCTTGTAGGCAAGCTGACGGCGGATCTGCGTGAAGCCGGTGGTGGAGACGGCCTTCGCGAGGCGCCGGTTGCGGACCATTGCGGTGACGTTGAGGTCTTCCACGACCACGACGTCGTGGGTCTTCGCGAGCCGGGTCGTGAGCTTGTGGAGCCCGTCGCGCCGCTGGTCGGCGATCCGGGCGTGGACACGAGCCAGTGCGGCGGCGCGCTGGCGGCGCCCAGCACTGCCGGGCTCCGACCGGGCGTGGGCCCGGGCCGCCCGGCGCAGTTTCCGCTCGGCACGCTCGTAGTGCTTCGGGTTGGGAACCGTCTCGCCCGTCGGCAGGACAGCGAGGTGTTTCACGCCCAGGTCGACCCCGACCGTCCCGGCCGTCTGCCAGACGGCCGGTGAGCGCGTCGGTCGGCTCGTGGACTCTGACCCGGCCGATCCGGGGGAGCTTCACGTGGGTCGCGTCGGCGGGGCCGTAGGCGCCGGTCGTGTAGCGGAACGAGT
Source organism: Parafrankia sp. FMc2 (assembly GCF_041008525.1). Classification (NCBI taxonomy): domain Bacteria; kingdom Bacillati; phylum Actinomycetota; class Actinomycetes; order Frankiales; family Frankiaceae; genus Parafrankia; species Parafrankia sp. FMc2. The sequence continues at coordinate 17,719 of NZ_JBFLUG010000011.1, forward strand.
CGCGGGTCTTCCCGCGCTTCTTGAACCGGGGAAAGCCGACCCGCCGGCCCCTGCGTTGTCCCCTGCGGGAATCGCTGAAGTTCGTCAACGCGCGGGCAAGCTGGTCCAGGCCGGCGGAGAACGCCTCCTTCGAGCACGCGTCCCACCACGGCGCGATCTCCCGCTTGGCCGCGTTCCACGCGCGGCGGAGCGCGGGAAGCGTCCACGGCACCGGGGTCAGCCCCTCGCCGGTGACGCCGTAGGTCGCCTCGGCCGCGCGCTGCGACAACGCCGCCTTCACCCGGGCCAGACCCCAGTTGTAGGCGAACCTCGACGCACCCGCGTGCCGGCGCAGGCCAGCGAGTTGGCTGTCGTTCGGGTCGAGGGCGAAGCGGTATGCCTGCAGTGTCTTCATCCGGCGCAGACCTCGGTGATGACCGTGCCGACGGTCCGGTTCTGGCTGGCAGTCCGGTTCTGGCTGGCAACCCAGGTGACGATTCGGGCGACCTGCCGGTCAAGGTCCGGCTTCTGGTCGGCGGACGAGACACGGGCATACACCGCCGCTGTCTCCGACGGGGCCGGTCGCGCGGACTGGTCCACGCCGCAACTATATGGCACCTACTGGCAGCACCTGGCGCTACACCGACGGCAGCTTCACTCCCCGTCCCCGCACCCCGCCCGCCGGTCCCTCCGATTCCTGCCGCGGTCCCAGGACTCCTGCCGCCGTCCAGCCGCGGGACCGATCCGGGCTCCGGCCCGGGTCAGACGGGAAGGGTGGCCGTCCTGGTCGCGTCGACGTCCCGGCCCATCTGCTCGACGAGCTCGTCGACGGAGTCGAAACGCAGGGTCGGACGCAGCAGGCGGGTGAACTCGTAGGTCATGTACTCGCCGTAGAGATCGCCGTCGAAGTCGAGCAGGAACGCCTCGACCCTGCGCTCCCGCCCCTCGAACGTCGGGTTCGTACCGATCGAGATCGCGGCGGCCCGACGCTGGTCGGACCAGCTCGCGAACCCCGCGTAGACGCCGTCGGCGGGCACCGCCGACCACGGTGTGCACTGCAGGTTCGCGGTCGGGTAGCCGATCGTGCGGCCACGGGCGTCACCGTGCACCACCACGCCCTCGACCCGGTGCGGCCGGCCGAGCGCCACCGCGGCACCCTCGACGTCGCCCGCGGCGACCCGGCGGCGGATCTCGGTGGAGGACAACACCTTCTCGTCCGCGCGCACCAGACCGATCCCCTCCACCGCGAAGCCCTCCGCCGCCCCGCTGCGGGCCAGCGTCTGCACCGTGCCGGCCGCGCGGTGGCCGTAGGTGAAGTTCTCCCCCACGACCACGGTGGACGCCCGCAGCCGACCCACCAGCACCTGGCGGACGAACTCCTCCGCCGGGATCCGGCTGAACTCCAGGGTGAACGGGGCGACGCAGAGCGCGTCGACACCGATGGCCGCGAGCAGCTCCGCCTTGTAACGCAGGGTGGTCAGCTGCGCGGGATGCGTACCCGGGCGCAGGACCTCGGCGGGATGCGGGTCGAACGTCAGCACCGTCGCCTGCTGCCCGCGTTCCCGGGCAAGCTCGACGGCCCGCCCGATGATCCGGCGGTGGCCCAGATGAACGCCGTCGAAGAAGCCAATGGTGACGACTCCGCCGGGCCAGTCGTCCGGGGTGTTCTCGACTCCGCGCCAACGTCGCACCTGCCGAAGCCTAGGGCATCACGAATTGATCTTCGATCCGCGGCGGGTCGAGCTTCGCGTTCCCGCGACCGCCCCCGGCCGGCGCGGCGTCGACGCCGGGCGCGGAGATGCCGGTGCTACGCCGGCGCGAAGACCACGATCGGCCGGGCTGTTCCGTCCTGCTCCTCGAAGAGGGCCAGAACGGCGCCATCCGGTCCGAAGACGCCATAGGGGCCGGAACTGCCCAGTGGAGGCAGTCGCCGGCCGTGAGCGACATCACGGGCCTCGGTCACGTCGACGTCCCGGCGTGGGAAGGCCGCCGCCACCGCCGCCCCGAGCGGCAGCACTGCCGCCGGCCCACGCTCGGCCAGCTCGTCCAGCGTCACCGCCGCGGTGAGCCCGAACGGCCCGACCTCCCGCCGGCGCAGCGCGGTCAGGTGCCCCCCACAGCCGAGGGCGGCACCCAGGTCGCGGGCGAGCGCGCGGATGTACGTCCCGCTGGAACAGGCCACCACGACGTCCAGATCGCGCTCGCGCCGCGCGAGGAGGTCGAAACGGCTCACGGTGACCCGGCGGGCCGCCAGGGTGACCTCCTCGCCGGCTCGGACCCGGGCATAGGCCCGCACCCCGTTGACCTTCACCGCGCTCACACTGGACGGGACCTGGTCGATCTCCCCGGTGAGCGCCGCCATCCCCGCCGCCAGGCCAGTGGCGTCGACCTCAACCGGGCGGTCCTCGACCGGTTCGCCCTCGGCGTCGTCCGTCGTGGTGGTGCGGCCCAGGCGGATCGTCGCCTCATACACCTTCGTGGTCAGCGCCAGCCGGCCGAGCAGCCTCGTGCCGCGGCCGACGCCGAGGACCAGCACTCCGGTGGCCATCGGGTCGAGCGTCCCGGCATGACCGACGCGGCGCGTGCGCAGCGGGCGCCGTGATCGTGCCACCACGTCGTGGGACGTCCACCCCGCCGGCTTGTCGACCACGACCAGACCGTCCACGGCCGCAGCCGATGGCCGGGCCGGGGCGGACGGCGACGGCAGGGGCGAGGGCGAGGGCGACGGCGACGGCGACGGCGACGGCGACGAGGCCGGGGATTCCGCGGATTCCGGTGGGCTCACCACACGTTCACCCCGCAAGCCGGGGAGCGTGCACGATCTTCTCCCGGAACCGGGCCATCACCGTCTCGAGCGGCGCCGACGACGAGATCCCGGCGGCGAAACGATGGCCGCCACCGCCCAGGGCGGTGCAGACCGCGCCGACGTCCACCGCGCCCTTGGAACGCACCGACAGCTTCCAGACACCGCCGTCCTGCTTGCAGACGACGGCGACCTCGGCCTCGGACACCGTCCGGACCGTGTCGATGACGGCCTCGATCTCGTCGTACCCGATCCCGGCCGCGCGCAGGTCGGCCTCGGTGCACCAGGTCCAGATGAGATCGAACTCAGGCTCCAGCCGGGCCCGCTGCAGGGTCTCCCCCAGGAGCTTGAGATAGCCGAAGCGGTGGGTGTCCCAGAGTGTCCGGCCGATCAGGTCGTGCCGGACTCCGGTCGCCAGCAGGCGGGCGGCCAGCTCGTGGACGGACGGCGTCGTCGCCGCGTACCGGAAGGAACCGGTGTCCGTGGCCAGCCCCGTGTACACCGCGGTGGCCATGTCCTGGTCGAGCTCCACGCCGAGGGCGTCGATCAGCCGCACCACCAGCACGCTGGTGGACGCTGCCGCGATGTCGACCAGGTTGATGTCACCGAACAGGGTGTTGGAGGCGTGGTGGTCCACGACGAGCGAACGCGGGCCGGCGAGCCGCCGGGCCAGGCCACCGAGGCGTTCCTCGCTGCCCGCGTCCAGCGTCACGACCAGCTCCGCACCACCGCGCCCGCCCAGGTCGTCGGGTGCGACCAGCAGGTCCTGGCCGGGCAGGAAGCCCAGCGTGCGCGGGACCACGAAGGGATCCGCGTCGAACGAGACGCGGGGGCGCGCACCAAGGCGGCGCAGGGCCAGGCCGAGCGCGATCGCCGAGCCGAGGCTGTCCCCGTCCGGGTTGATGTGGGCGAGCAGCAGCACTTCCGCACCGGCGTCCGCGACGCCGCGCAGCGCCCGCACCGCGTCCTGCAGGGCCTGGGCGGATCCCGCGCCGCCCGGCGCGCCGAGCGTGGCTTCACCTGGGCCGGACGATCCCGCGCCGGATCCCGGACCCGTCGCGGAGATGACCGTCATGACGCCGACTCCCGCCACCCGCTCCGGGCCTCGTCACCGCCCACAGCATCGGGGTCCGCCCAGTCGCGGCCCGGCTCCGGCTCGACGTCGAGCTCGAGGTCGGCTTCGTCGATCTCGAGCTCGACGTCGATCTCCCGGGGCCGCCGGTAGGGGTCCGGCTCACCGGCGGGCGTAGCGTCCTGGCGCGCCCGGGCGATCTCCGCGTCCCGCCGCCGGGCGACGTCGAGCAGGTCCTCGAGGTGCTGCGTGTCCTCGGGCAGCCGGTCGTGGATGAAGGTCAGCGTCGGGGTGACCTTGACCCCGGTGGCGCGCCCGACCTGGCTGCGCAGCATCCCCCTCGCCGATTCCAACGCGGCGGCCGAGGCCTCCCGCGCATCGTCATCGCCGTACACCGTGTAGAAGATCGTCGCGTCGAGCAGGTCGGGGGTGACCCGAGCGTCCGTCACGGTCACCATTCCGAGACGGGGATCCTTCACACCGCGTTCCAGCGTGGACGCGACCACCTCACGGATGCGCACTGCCAGCCGGCGTGCGCGGGCCGGATCAGCCACCGCCCACCTCCCTCACTCACCCGGTCGACCTCGGCGGGCGGACACCACGGTGCCCGGCCGGCGCACGGTCGACACCCACCAGATTCCTGCTGCCCCCGCGGTCCAGGCACCGCACCCGGAACCGCCGGTCACGTGCGCCGCGCTCGCGACTGTGCCGCCACGCTCGTGTCCGTGTCCACAGCAGGGGCCGCTCCGTGGCACGGGACGGATCAGGGCACGCCCTGGGACGGAACCGTCTCGGGCCCGGGATGGCCGTCCACGTCATCCCCGGAGAGGAAGCGCGCCCGCGCCGAGAGAACCTCCAGCTCCGGGCGTCGCGCCACCAGGTCCTCGCAGGCGCTGATGACCTCCACGCAGTGCGCGCGGTCCGCGGCCACGACAGCCACTCCGATCTCGACGCGACGGTGCAGATCCAGGCTGCCGGTCTCCGCGGTACTCACCGCGAAACGCCGCCGGAGCTCCGCCACGACCGGCCGGACGACCGACCGTTTCTCCTTCAGCGAGTGGACATCGCCGAGAAGAATGTCCAGCGTCAGGGTCCCGATCCACATGATCTTCCCACATCCTGAATGCGCGGAGCGCCGGTGCCGGTCGGACCAGAGGTACGACCGGCACCGACACCGCCGGATCAGGTGCGGGCAACCTCCCGCTGCTCGAAGGTCTCGATCACGTCATCGATCTTGATGTCGTTGAACGACCCGAGACCGATACCGCACTCGTAGCCCTCGCGGACCTCCGTCGCGTCGTCCTTGAACCGCTTGAGCGAGTCGACGGTGAGATTGTCCGCGACCACCACACCGTCCCGGATGAGCCGGGCCTTGGTGTTGCGGCGGATGATGCCGGAGCGGACGAGCGAACCGGCGACGTTGCCGACCCGGGGGACCCGGAAGACCTCGCGGACCTCCGCGGTACCGAGCTGGGCCTCTTCGTACACCGGCTTGAGCATGCCCTTGAGGGCGTTCTCGATGTCCTCGATGGCCTGGTAGATCACCGAGTAGTAGCGGACCTCCACGCCCTCGCGGTCGGCCAGCTCCGTCGCCTTGCCCTGCGGGCGGACGTTGAAGCCGATGATGACCGCGTCCGAGGCCGACGCCAGCATGACGTTGGTCTCGGTGATCGCGCCGACACCACGGTCGATGATCCGCAGACCGACCTCGTCGCCGACGTCGATCTTGAGCAGGGCGTCCTCGAGGGCTTCGACCGAACCCGACACGTCACCCTTGAGGATGAGGTTGAGCTGGGTCTTCTCGCCCTCCTTCATCCGCTCGAGGATGCTCTCCAGCGTCGGGCGACCGCGGCTCAGCGCCAGCTCGGCGTTGCGCTCACGGGCCTGCCTGCGCTCGGCGATCTGCCGGGCGACCCGGTCCTCGGGTACGACGAGGAAGTTGTCGCCGGCGTCGGGAACGCTGGTGAAACCGAGCACCTGCACGGGCCGCGCCGGGCCCGCCTCGGTGACCTGCGCGCCGTTCTCGTCGAGCATCGCACGCACGCGGCCGAAGGCCTCGCCAGCGACGACCGAGTCACCGACACGCAGGGTCCCGCGCTGGACCAGCACCGTCGCTACCGGGCCACGGCCACGGTCGAGGCGGCCTTCGATCGCCACACCCTGAGCCTCGGTGCCAGTCGGCGCCTGCAGGTCGAGGGATGCGTCGGCGGTCAGGATGACCGCCTCCAGCAGAGCGTCGATACCGGTCCGGTTGCGCGCGGAGACGTCGACGAACATCGTGTCGCCGCCGTACTCCTCGGCGACCAGGCCGTACTCGGTGAGCTGGCCACGGACCTTCGCCGGGTCCGCGCCCTCCTTGTCGACCTTGTTCACCGCCACGACGACCGGCACGCCGGCCGCCTGCGCGTGGTTGAGCGCCTCGACGGTCTGCGGCTTCACACCGTCGTCCGCCGCGACGACGAGGACGACGATGTCGGTCACCTGGGCACCGCGGGCACGCATGGCCGTGAAGGTCTCGTGACCCGGGGTGTCGATGAAGGTGATCGGCCGCTCGTCGCCGTCGACCACCGCCCGCACCTGGTAGGCGCCGATGTGCTGGGTGATCCCGCCGGCCTCGCCACCGACGACGTCCGTGGAGCGGACCGCGTCGAGCAGCTTCGTCTTTCCGTGGTCGACGTGACCCATGACCGTCACGACCGGCGGACGGGTACCCATCTCGACGTCGTCGCCGTACTCGCCGCCGAACGAGAGGTCGAAGCTCTCCAGGAGCTCCTTGTCCTCGTCCTCCGGGCTGACGATCTGGACCTCGTAGCCGAGCGTCACGCCAAGCAGCTGCAACGTCTCGTCGGTGCAGGACTGGGTGGCCGTGACCATCTCACCCAGCTGGGTGAACACCACCTGGACAAGAGCGCCGGGGTTGGCGTCGATCTTGTCGGCGAAGTCCGCGAGCGACGCGCCGCGGGGCAGCCGGATCGCCTGCCCGTTGCCGCGAGGGACCATCGCCCCCATGCGCGGCGCCTCGAGCCCGCTCTCCCATTCCTGCCGCTTCGCGCGCTTGGACTTGCGCTGCCGGCCGGGACGCCCACGGCCACCGGGGCCGAAGGCACCCGCCGTGGTACCACCGCGACCGCGGCCACCAGCGGCCGGACGACCGCCACCACCGGGACCGCCACCACCGGGACGACCGGGAGCGCCACCGCCACCGCCGCCGGGACGACCGGGCGCACCGCCACGGCCGGCGAACCCGCCGCCACCGCCTGGGCGCGGACCGCCGCCACCGCCGCCACCGGGACGGCCCGGCGCGCCACCCGGACGCCCGGGAGCGCCACCGGCAGGCCGGGGCTGGAACATTCCCGCGTTGGGGCGCGGACCACCGGAGCCACCGGGACGCGGCGGCATCGAGCCCGGCGACGGACGCTGACCACCGGAACCGCCGGGACGCGGCGGCATCGAGCCCGGCGACGGACGCGGACCGCCCGGGCCACCCGGACGCGGGCCACCCGGACGCGGGCCACCCGGACGCGGGGCGCCGGGCCGCGGCGGAGCCGACGGCGAGCCGCCCTGGCCGGAGCCGGCACGCGGACCGGCCGACGGGGAGGTGAAGGGGTTGTTGCCGGCACCGGCCGGGCGGGGACCCGGCCTGGGGCCGGGACGCGGGCCGCTGCCGGGACCACCCTGCCCGGGGCCACCGGGACGCGGCCGACCCTGCTGGGCCGGGCCGGGACGCGGGCCACCCGCGGTCGGGCTCGCCGGGCCGGGACGCGGCCCGGAGGCACCCGGAGCGCCGGGAGCACCCGGAGCCGGCGGGGTCGCCGGCGCCGGAGGCGCGGGCGCGGCCGGAGCCGCCGAGGCAGCGATCGGACGGGGCGCCTGCGGCTGGGCCGCGGGCGGCGGAGCGATCGGAGCCGGCGGACTCACCGGAGGCTGCGGGGGCTGCGGGGGGGCCGGCGGGCCGGGACGCGCCGCAGCGGGCGCGGGGCCAGGACGGCCGGGCACGGGCCGGGCACCGGCGGGGCCGGGACGACCAGGCATGGGGCCGGGACGACCAGGCACAGGACCTGGGCGAGGCGGCGGAGTGGGCCGGGCCCCGTTACCGGGACGGCCCCCGGAACGGCCCGCGGCGCCGGAGCCTTCCGCGGGGAAGGCCTCCTTGAGCTTGCGGACCACAGGTGCCTCGACAGTGGACGAGGCGGACTTCACGAACTCACCAAGGTCCTTCAGCTTGGCAAGCACGGTCTTGCTGTCGACGCCGAGCTCTTTCGCGAGCTCATGTACGCGGGCCTTTCCTGCCACGGTGCTCCTTCGTTCGGCCCGCGGTCCATGCCCGCGTGACCTCGTTACCTGCTGGTGATCATGGTTGCGTTCTCACTGCGCGGTCATCGCTGTCTCGACCTGCTTCCATGTCGACGTCGATCTGGCGTCGCCTACCGGCGCGAACCACCCGAACCGATCCCCACCGGAACGGATACCGCACCGCTGTCTCACCCGGACACCGCCACTTCGCGGCGCCCGCCCCTCTGTTCTACATGCTGCTGTTGCGCGTCCGCTGCTCCAGATGTGCTCTGACCTGATTCAGCCCGAGCGGCCCGGAGACCCGCAGCGCCCGCGGGAACGCCTTACGGCGCTCCGCGAGATCGACGCACGTGGGGTCGGGGTGCACGTGGGCGCCCCGGCCCTGCATTCGGCGGCGGACATCCGGGAGGAGCTCGCCACCGACCACGACGATACGCAACAGGCTCGACCGCGCCACCCGGCTTCGACAACCGACACAGGTACGAATCGGTCCAGAGTCCCCCGGTGGCCCCTGCTCGGCATTCGACTTCCCGGCATCCGACTTCGATGCACGGGCTTTCGATGCACGAGCGGGAGTCACCCGGGGAGCCGGCTCCGCACGGCGCGCCATGATAAGTCTATCCCGTTGCGCCCCGAGAGTGGCCGCCCATGGCGGAGGACCTCCGTGGGCCGCCCCCGGATCCGTTGTTCCGGGGCGTGTTGTCCCCGGTCGGCCGCTCGGCACGCTCCCCGCTCCCCTCGGTGTCGGAGTGGATGTCGATCCGCCACCCGGTGAGCCTCGCGGCGAGCCGGGCGTTCTGGCCCTCCCGGCCGATCGCGAGCGACAGCTGGTAGTCGGGCACGACGACCCTTGCCGACCGGCTCGCCAGGTCGGTGACCTCCACCCGCGACACCCGCGCCGGGGAGAGTGCGCTGCCGACGAAGGTCGCCGGGTCGCCCGACCAGTCGACAATGTCGATCTTCTCGCCGTGGAGCTCTGCCATGACCGCCCGGACCCGGCTGCCCATCGGGCCGATACAGGCGCCCTTCGGGTTCACCCCGGACGCCTTCGAACGAACCGCGATCTTGGTGCGGTGGCCAGCCTCCCGGGCGATCGCCGCCAGCTCGACCGTGCCGTCGGCGACCTCGGGCACCTCGAGCCGGAACAGCCCCTTGACCAGCTCCGGATGGGTGCGGGAGAGCGTCACGGTCGGCCCGTGCGCACCACGGGACACGTGCACGACGTAGCACTTGATCCGATCACCGTGCTCGAGCCGCTCGCCGGGGACCTGCTCGGCCGGCGGCAGGACACCTTCCACCGTGCCGAGGTCGACCAGGACCACCCGGGAACCGGCTCGCTGCTCGTGGTGCTGGACCACGCCGGAGACCACCTCGTGCTCGCGATCCGCGTACTGGCCGTAGGTCACCTCCTGCTGCGCCTCACGCAGGCGCTGCATGATGACCTGCTTGGCGGTCATGGTGGCGATCCGGCCGAAGTCCGCGGGCGTGTCGTCCCACTCCCTGGGGGTACCGTCCGGCCCGTTCTCCCGCGCGAAGACCGCGACCTCACCGCTGGTGCGGTTGATCACCACCCGGGCGTCCTCGGCGGAGCCACTGGTGTGTTTGTAGGCGGTCAGCAACGCGGTCTCGATCGCCTCGACAAGAGTGTCGAAGGCGATCTCCTTCTCGCGCTCGATTCCCCGCAGTGCAGCGACGTCGAGCTTCACCGGTTCATCTCCTTGCCGTCCCGGCCGCTCGGGCCCGCAACCGCGCCCACGGCACCATGATCCTGCACCAGCTCATCGGGGGGCGGCACGGTGTGCCCGGCCTCCGCCGCGACCGCGCCCCCCGCACCGCTCCCGGCGGTCGCCGACCCGGCGACGTCGCCCGGATCGTCCACTCCGTCGGTGTCGTCCGAGTCGTGGACGTCGTCGAGGTCGTGGACGTCATCCGCATCGTCGACGTCGTCCGCGTCCTCGGAATCGTCCGCGTCATCAAAGTCGTCGAAGTCGTCGAGATCCGTGTCGGTGACGTCCTCGGGGCCGACGACCGGGTCTCCGCCCGCCTCCCTGTCGCGCTGGTCGGCATCCGCGGCCGACCCGAACTCGACCTGGACGGTCGCCCGGGTCACGGTGTCGTAGACCACCCGCTCCACCCGGGTCCGGGCAGGCCGGCCGCGGCGGGCCGGCCCGGTGGGAACCGCGAGGTCAGCACCCTCGTCGTCGGCCGAAAGCACCCTGCCCTCGACGTCGCCGCCATCAGAGCGCCGAACGAGCACCACCCGCCCGACGGCCCGGCGCCAGTGCCTCGGAGCCAGCAGCGGCCGGTCAACACCGGGCGACGTCACCTCCAGCACGTAGGGCCCGGCGAGTGGCCCGCCGGCACCGCCCTCGGCCTCGTCGTCCAGGGCGGCGGAGACCAGCCTGCTGGCCGCGGCGACAGCGTCGAGATCGATCCCGCCCTCACGGTCGACGGCGACTCGGACCACACTGCGCGAACCCGCCCGTGAGACGGCGACGTCCTCGAGATCGAAACCCTCGGCGGCCAACGCGGGCTCCAGCCTGCGCCGCAGCTCCACCCGCGCGGCCTCGTTCGCCGCCGCAGTTGCTGCCCGGCTGCCTCCCGCGGAGGCCTGCGTCCTTCCGGTGCCTCGGGACGGCGCCGTCGGCCGACGGACCCCCGCCCGGCCGGAGTCTCCCGTCCTAGCCACCTCGCCCGTTCCTTCCCGCGCCGACTCGGCGCCCCTGACCGTGGCCGCATGCCACCCGGCCTCGTCGGTGACCGGCCGTGGAAACGGCGCAGGGGGACAGGGCCGTCATCCCGGACAGGCAGCGCCCCCCGCGTCAAGCGTCCAGCGTCACACCGCCGAGATCCTTAGCCTACGTCCGTCGGCACAGGTCTCCAATCGCGGGCCGTCCGCGCAGCAGTGACAGCAGGGCGGGCCACGCCGGCCAGAGGCCGCGGGCTGATGTGCGAAGCTCCAGCGGTGTCCACAGCAAGCGGCACCGGGCCGTCGCGCCGGGCCTTTCTGGCTGCCGTCCCGGTGGTCAGCGCCGGTGCGGCCGTCCTCGCCGCCGCTGCCGGCTGCACCGGGTCGGCGCCCACCGCCCCCGGGCCCACCGCCAGCCCGGCCGATGTGGCCGCGGCGACCGACGCCCACGCCCGGGAGACCGCCCTGCTGGCGGCCTACGACACCGCGATCGACGAGCATCCCGCCCTCGCCGGGGCGCTGCGGGCGATCCGCGCGCACCACGCCGACCATGCCCGCGCGCTGGTCGCGCTCGGCCTGCCCGGGGTGGGCGCGGTTGCCGGCAGCGGACGTCCGAACAGCGCGGCGGGTTCGGGCAGCATCGGCCCGAGCACCACCACCGGCCCGGCCTCCGTGGGCGGAAGCACCGGGCCGCCTGGCACAGCGATGGTTCCCCCGCCCGCGGACGGCATCCCGGCCGGCGACACCGTTGCGGCACGGGCAGCCGCCCTCAGCGCCCTCGCCGGGCTCGAGCACACAACCGCCACGGCACACCGGACCGGCGCTCTGGCCGCCGGCTCCGGGCTCGCGCCGCTGCTGGGCAGCCTGTGCGCCGCCGAGTCCGGGCACGCCGAGCTGGTCGCAGCGGCCGGCGGAGCGGCCGACGGAGCGCTCGCCGGCGGGCCCGCCACCGACGATGCCTCCACCGCAGGCGAGGGGCAGGCCGGCGGAGCCGCCGCGGTCGCGGCGCTGGCGACGATGCTGTCGGCGGCGCACGCGGCCGTCTTCGCGACGGCGGCGGCAGGCGGTGCACTCGCGCCGCTGGGCGCACCGGCCCAGCCAGCTCGCTCCCTTGCCCGGGCCGCCCACGATGATCACCGTGCGCTGCGGGACGTGCTCGTCGCGGCGCTGCGGGCCCACGGCACGACGCCGCCGGCAGCGCTGCCCGCGTACCGCCTGCCGGTCGAGCCGGCCGGGGTCGAGGGTTCAGTCGACCTGCTTTCCCGCGTCGAGGACCAGTCCGCCGTCTCGGCCGGCGCCGCCGTCGGCGCGCTGACCGGCGCCGACCGCGAGCTGGCCGTGGACGCCCTCGTCGCCATGGCGCTGCGCGGCCAGCGGGCGCGGCTGGCCGCGGGCGTGGCCCCGGAGGCGGCAGGCCCGGCCTTCCCCGGCCGCTGACCTGCCGTGCGCGGGCACCTGCCGTGCGCGGGCACCTGCCGGGTGGCGGTCGCGATCAGCGGGGCGGAGGGGTGCCCGGGCGTGCGGCGCCGAACGCGTCCAGGACCTCGAGCAGTTGTCCGAGCCGGCCGATCACCGCGTCCGCGGGTAGCTTCCCCGCGCGGCCGGCCATCTCCGGATTCACCGCGTCGGAGCCACCGTCGCGGACGAGAACGGTCCGCATTCCGGCCGCCCGGGCCCCACGGATGTCGGTCCGCACCCGGTCACCGACGAACAGCACGCGGGACGGATCACCGATCCCCAGCGCGTCGAGGGCCGCCTGGAACGCGATCGGATGGGGCTTGTCGAACGGAAGATCGCTGGTGTAGACCCTGGCGTGGAAGAGATCCAGCAGGCCGTCGCGCTGCAGCATGCGCTCGTGCCACAGCCGCGGCCACCGGGTGTTCGTCAGCAGGCCGATGAGCAGGCCACGGGCCCGGACGAGGTGGACCAGCAGCAGTGCCTCGGGGTCGCACATCGTGTGCGGGGTCCAGGCCGTGAGGTCACGCCGGGACGCGGCCTGCACGACTGCCGCGGCCACGTCCACGCCCAGCCGGGCGGAGGCCGCCGCCAGCAGCTCGGCGATCGAGCCCGTCATCCCGCCCTCCGACCCGTTGCCGGCGTGGCCGCCGGCGGCGTCGCGGGAGTTCCACCACGACGCCTCCAGCCCGGCCAGGATGGCGGTGATCTCGTCTGCCTGCGGCGGAGAGATCTCCAGGGCCGCCAGTCGCCACAGGTCGAGCAGGTCCACGTCGTGGAAGGGGGTGAGCGTGCCTCCCCAGTCGAAGACGACCGCGGCCAACTGCCCGGGACCGCCGGTCGGGGCAGCGCCACCGGTCGGGGTGGGACCGTCGGCCGGGACGGGGCCGCCCGCCATCGGGCCGGCAGCCGTGTCCGCGCCGGCAGCGGCGTGCGTGCCGGGATCCCCGTCCGGGGCGAACCACGAGAAACCCACCATGCACCGCGCTATCTCTGTCGCTATCTCGTCGACCAGGCGTCCGGCTCCTCGCGCAGCTCACAGACGATGTCGGGAAGCTTCCCACTGGCGACGTCCGCGAGGGTGACGGATTCGAGCACTCTGCGCAGGTTGACGCGGACAGCGATCCAGACATCCTGCAGATGCTTCGCCGCGCCCTCGTAGTGTGCGTTCTCCGGCGGCCGGCCGCGCACGCTGGCCAGCGGGCCGTCGGTGGCCCGGATCACGGTGGCGATCGTGATCTCCTCGGCCGGGCGACACAGCTGGTAGCCGCCGTCCGCCCCGCGGCGGCTCTGCACCAGACCGCTGCGGCGCAGGTCGGTAAGGATGTTCTCGAGGAAACGCAGGGGGAGGTCCTGAGCCGAGGCGAGCGTCTCCCCCTTGACGAGGTTGCCGTCCGAAGCGGCGAGCGTGAGCAGGGCCCGCAGTGCATAGTCGGCCCGGGCGGAGATCTGCATAACACCATCTTGCCCGCCAGTGCTGCGGGCAGCCTTCCCGTGGGTTCCCTGGCAGGCCGCCTGGCCGCCCGTTGGCCTGCCTCCCGCCCGGTGCCGGCCGGCACCGGGCGAGGGCCGGGCCGCTGTCAGACCGCTGACGTGTCCACGCCGGAGTGCGGTCCGGCCGGGCCGGTCGGGCCGGTCGGGCCGGTCGGGCCGGTCGGCCCCGCAGACCCGTCCTTCGGCCGGCTGTTCTGAGAGCCGCGGGCCGCCTTCACCGCGTTCGAGCCTTCGGCGATGAGACCGCGACGCTCCCGCATCCGCCGGTCGAGAACGTTGAACGCCGCGTCGACGACGACACCGATCACGAAGATCGTCAGCATCGAGACCATCACGCCGACGGTGTCGGAGAGGTCGCGGGCGTTCTGCAGGTTCGCGCCGATCGACGGGTGGCCGGGGACGATGACGATCAGCTCACCGGCCATCAGGCTGCGCCAGGCGAACGCCCAGCCCTGCTTGAGGCCGGCGAGGACCGAGGGGAACGCGGCAGGCGCGACCACGTACCGGTACAGCGCGAAGCCGCTGGCGCCCATGCTGCGCCCGACCCGGACCAGCAGCGGCGGGACGTAGTCGACGCCGTAGATGACCCCGTTCGCCACGGAAGGCGCCGCGCCCAGCACCACGACGAACATGATCGCCGACTCGTTGAGCTGGAAGAGCAGGATCGCGAGCGGGACCCAGACCACCGACGGCATCGTCTGCAGCGCGGTGATGAACGAGCCCACGGCCGCGCGCAGCAGGCCGAACCGGGCGACCGCCAGGCCGACGATCCCGCCGAGGACGACGGCCACGGCGTAGCCCTCGGCGGCCCGGGTCAACGTCCGGCCGAACGCGTCCCAGAACTCGGAGGTGCCGAGCTGCTCGAAGAACTCCGGCAGGGTGTCCCCGGGGCCGGGCAGCACGTAGGTGGGCTTCCACCCGGACCAGACCACGATCTGCCAGACGAGCAGGAACATCCCGAAGGCTGCGAGCTTCGGCCAGGTCGAGGCCCACACCCGGCCCACGGTGGGACGCTGGGAGCGCACCGGGATGTCGAGTGCGTCCAGCCCGGCGAGGGTCTCGTCCGACTCCCGCGGCGCCGACGGGGCGCTGCCACGGGTGACCGCGTCCGGCGCGGACGAGCGAACCGCCCCGTTCCCGTCACGGATCGTGGTGACGCTCGCGTCGATGTCAGTGGCCATGACGCGCGACCTCCTCCCGGAGCCGCGCCGTCACGACGGAGGCGAGCTCGGACACCTGGGGCTGATCGATGCGACGGGGCCGTTCGATCGGCACATCGAAGATCTCCGCGACCCGGCCGGGCCGGGAGGAGAGCAGGACGATCCGGTCACCGAGACGCACGGCCTCCCGCACGTCGTGCGTGACGAACAGGACGGTGATCCCCGTCTCCCGCCAGATGCGCTCGAGCTCGTCGTGGAGGAGGTCGCGCGTCATCGCGTCGAGGGCTCCGAACGGCTCGTCCATGCACAGGATGTCCGCCTCCTGGGCAAACGCCCGCGCAAGGCTCACCCGCTGGCGCATCCCGCCGGAAAGCTCATGGGGGCGCCGGTTCGCCTGGCCGGCGAGCCGGACCATCGTCAGCAGCTCGTCGACGCGCTCCGCACGCCGGGCCTTCGGCACGCGCCGCAGCTTCAGCGGCACCTCCACGTTGCCGCCAGCGGTCAGCCAGGGCAGCAGGGCCGAGTCCTGGAACATCATCCCGACCCGGCGGCCACCGGTGTCCACCGTCCCCGCAGTGGGCTGGTCGAGCCCGGCAACCAGGCTGAGCAGCGTCGACTTGCCGCAGCCCGAGGCGCCCAGCAAACAGACGAACTCACCGGGACGGACATCCAGGTGGATGTCGTCGAGGGCGCGGACCTGACCGGTACCGGAGCCGAAGACCCGGCTGACGCCGTCGATCCGCAGCGCCGTGTCCGTCGCGAGCGCCGTCACGAGCTTGCTCCCCTCGGTGGTTCACGATCTTGCAGGGTCCCCACGCGATCGATCCCGGCGGGGCGGCCCGCCGGGATCGACTCCGCCGGGTCCGCCGTGTCCATCCGGCCGGATGGACACGGCGGACCCGGCGGACCTACTTGTCAGCGACCGCCGGATCACCGGCGGCGGTGAGAAGCCGGTTGAGGATGGTCAGGTCGAAGATCCCGTCGAGCTGCGGGTCCTCGATGAGGCCGAGCTCCTCCTGGTGTGCCGCGGAGGTGAACAGCGACGTCGCGACCGGGTCGGGGCCGAAGGTCAGGCCCTTCCAGGCGGAGGTGACCACGTCGTCGGCGAGGGGCTTGCCGGTGAGCGTCTCGAGCGCATCGTTCGCGGCGGTCTGCCCGGCCGCCGGGTCGGCGTTGAGCTGGTCGATCACGGAGATGTTGGCCGCGATGAGCCGCTCGATGATCTGCGGGTTCCTCTCCAGGTAGTCCGTGCGGACGAGCAGGACCGTGGTGACGAACTTCCCGTCCGTCTCGGGCCATTCGTCTGCCTCGTCGACGAGCACGGTGCCGCCCTCGGCGACCAGGCGGGACGCGACGGGCTCGGGCACCCAGGCACCGTCGATGGCACCGGACTTGAAGGCGTCGACCGTGACCGAGTTCTCCTGCGGGCGGATCGAGACGTCGCCGCCGCCCTTGGTGTCGGTCTTCAGCCCGTTCTTCTGGAGGAAGAAGCGCAGCGCCACGTCCTGGGTGTTGCCGAGGCTCGGCGTCGCCAGCGTCTTGCCGCGCAGCTGCTCAACCGAGGTGATCTCCGGCTTCACCACCAGCGCCGCGCCGCCGGCGGTCACGCCGGAGACGATGCGGATCGCCTCGCCCTTCGACCTGATAAACGTGTTCACGGCCGGGTTCGGGCCGATGAAGCCGGCGTCGAGCGCACCGGAAAGGATCGCCTCCGCCTCCTGGACCCCCGAGTTGAAGGTCTTGGGCTCCAGCTTCACGCCGGCGCCGAGTTCCCTGGCGAAGGTGCCCTGCTCAACGCCGACGAGCGCCGGGGCGTGGGTGAGGTTCGGGAAGTAGCCGAGGCGGAGGGTTCCCGTCACCTCCCCGCTGGCCGACACGGATTCTGATCCCCCGTCGTCGCCCGAGCAGGCGGTCACCGCCAGCGCAAGCGCACCGGCAGCAACCAGTGGCACGAACCGCTGCCACAGCCTCTTGGGCTTCATCACGTTCCGTTACCCTTTCAACACTCTCGGCGCACAGCAAATGTCGATCACATGCGTCAAGTCGATTGGAGACATCGGGAAGGTAAGGATGCCAGACAAGCGCACATCTCGCCATCGGAATTCACACGGATGACACCATGCTCCACCAAGCGTGAAACAGCGCTTACGCAGTGCGTTACCCGCTTGTACACAGCGAGACGGAATCCTTCCCGCGGAAAGCGGGACGCACGCGGCGGACGCGTCAGAGCCCGCCCTGGTCACGGGCGGGCTCGACAGCGGCGGGAGCTGATCGAAAGATCAGAAGAGGATCGAGGCGAACGTACCCACACGCTCGAAACCGACGCGCTCGTACGCGCGGCGCGCGGAGTGGTTGAAGTCGTTCACGTAGAGGCTCACGATCGGCGCGAACATCGAGCGCGCCAGGGCGACGACACTGGCGGTCCCGGCGGCGCCGAGGCCGCGCCCGCGCAGCGCCGGGTCGACCCACACGCCCTGGATCTGGCAGACGTCGCCGGCGACCGCGCCGATCTCCGCCTTGAAGAGCACCCGGCCGTGCTCGATGCGGGCGAACGACCGGCGCTGCCCGACGAACTCAGCGACGCGGGAGCGGTAGAGCGCGCCGCCGTCCGGCCCGACCGGCGAGACGCCGATCTCCTCGGTGAACATCGCGATGCAGGCGGGAAGAAGCACATCCAGCTCATCCGGACGGACGAGGCGGACCGACCGGTCGGGCGCGAGGTGCGGCGGGGCGTCGATGGCGAGTAAGGGCTGCTCGCCGCGGATCTCGCGGGCCGGGCCCCAGACCGGCTCGAGGAAACGCCACATCGCGGACACCGCCGAGCCGACCCCGACGATGGACGAGCAGCGGCGGCCCTGGCGGCGGGCCCGCTCGGCGAACAGCCTCGCCGAGTCCGGGCCCGCTGCCACGGGCCAGAGGTTCGCGCCGGAGTAACACAGGGCCGCGAGGCTGCCATCCACCGTGTGGCCCCACACCTCGGCGCCGAGGCGCCAGGGATCCAGACCACATGCAGCCACCCGGGACGCGACGAAGACATCCGCGATCGGGTTACGGCTCAGCAGCTCGGTGACGGCAGGAAGATCCCTGTCGTCGAGCAGCCGGGTCGGTGCGGAACGCAGCGGCAGACCCATCCAGCCCTTCCAGGTTGCTAGGTTGCTAGGAGGCCACGGAGACCGAGGGCGAGCCGGAGGCCGCGCCGTTGGCCTCCATCTCCTCGGCCAGCCGCATGGCCTCCTCGATGAGAGTCTCCACGATCTGCGCCTCCGGCACCGTCTTAATGACCTTGCCCTTGACGAAGATCTGCCCCTTGCCGTTGCCGGAGGCCACTCCGAGGTCGGCCTCGCGGGCCTCCCCCGGACCGTTGACGACGCAGCCCATGACGGCTACCCGCAGCGGGACCTCCATGCCCTCGAGGCCGGCGCTGACCTCGTTGGCGAGGGTGTAGACGTCGACCTGGGCGCGGCCACAGGCCGGGCAGGAGACGATCTCGAGCCGGCGCTCCTTGAGCCCGAGCGACTCCAGAATCGCCGCGCCGACCTTGATCTCCTCGATCGGAGGAGCCGACAACGAGACCCGGATCGTGTCCCCGATGCCCTCGGCCAGCAGGGCGCCGAAGGCGACCGCCGACTTCACGGTGCCCTGGAACGCCGGGCCGGCCTCGGTGACACCGAGGTGCAGCGGGTAGTCGCAGGCCTGGGCCAGCAGCCGGTAGGCCTGGATCATGATCACAGGGTCGTTGTGCTTCACCGAGATCTTGATGTCCCGGAAGTCGTGCTCCTCGAACAGCGAGGCCTCCCACAGCGCCGACTCTGCCAGCGCCTCCGGGGTGGCCTTCCCGTGCTTCTCCAGCAGGCGCTTGTCGAGCGACCCGGCGTTGACCCCGATCCGGATCGGGATGCCGGCCGCCTTGGCGGCGCGGGCGATCTCGCCGACCTTGTCGTCGAACTGCTTGATGTTGCCCGGGTTCACCCGCACGGCGGCGCAGCCCGCGTCGATCGCGGCGAACACGTACTTCGGCTGGAAGTGGATGTCGGCGATCACCGGGATCGGCGACTTGCGGGCGATCGCCGCGAGCGCGTCGGCGTCGTCCTGGCTGGGGACGGCCACCCGGACGATCTGGCAGCCGGCGGTGGTCAGCTCGGCGATCTGCTGCAGAGTGGCGTTGACGTCCGAGGTCAGCGTGGTGCACATCGACTGGATGGAGACCGGGGCGTCACCTCCGACCGGCACGTTTCCCACCTGGATCTGCCGGCTGACACGCCGGGTTCCAACCGGGCGGGGCGGAGCGGCGGGCATGCCCAGAGTAACGGTCACAATGTCCTCACTGGCGTGTCGGATGCTTTGATCGTCAGTTGGCGACCCGGCCCGGGATGATCCGTCACGGCGATGCCGTTCGGCTCGGTTCGGTCGACCGGGTCAGTCGGCCCCGTGCGGGGCGGCGCGCTCACGACGGCTGGCGGGAGGCCCCTGCCGGATCTACCGGCGACCAGGACACCCGCGAACCACCACCGCGCGCCACCGCGGATACACGGCGGCTCACTGGTTGATGCGGATGGGGTTGACGATGTCGGCGGACAAGATGATCAGGCTGAACCCGACGAGAATGACGACCGTGGCGTACGTGGCTGGTAACAGCTTCGCGAAGTCCACCGGCTGTACCGGGCCGCGGTAGCCGCGCAGCCGCCGCAGGCCGTGCCGAGCCTGCTCGAAGCCGAGCACCGCGATGTGCCCACCGTCGAGCGGGAGCAGCGGCAGCAGGTTGAAGATCCCGATGGCCAGGTTGATCGCGGCGACGAGGACCAGGAAGCTGGCGATCCGGTCGGACCAGTCGTCGTCCGCGGCGGCGACCTCGCCGCCGAGCCGGGCCGCTCCCACCACACTGATGAAACCGCTCTCGTCGCGGTCGTCACCGAAGATGCGGCCGATGTCGTCGATCCGTTCGGTGAACGTTTCGTACATCCCGGTGAAGCCCGAGCCGATGACCTCGAAGGTCTCCGGGACGGCCTCCAGCGGCCCGTAGTGCCGGGTCTCCCGACCCGGGCGGACGCCCAGGGCGCCGACCGGATCCGTGCCCGTACCGCCGGTCTCACGATCCCGCAGGACCTGGACGAGATCGGGCCGCAGGGTCAGGAGCTCGCCGTCCCGGGAGACGACGAGTTCCGCGGGGCCGGGCCCGTGCTCGCGCACGAGCCGGGTGAAGTCCGACCAGGCGGTGATGGCCCTGCCGTCGAAACTCACCACCCGGTCGCCCTCGAGCAGCCCGGCGGCGCCCGCCGGGCCGGGCCCGGTGCATTCGCCCGTGCTCGCGATACAGCTCGTCTGCCCGACGACCGTCTCGCTCGGCTGCTGGGTGCCGAACGACACCAGCACCCCGTAGATCAGCACGATCGCGATGACGAAGTGGACGAACGAGCCCGCGGACATCACGACCAGCCTCGCCCGCGCCCGCGCCTTGTAGAAGGCTCGCGGCTCGTCAGCCGGGTCGATCTCCTCGAGGGAGGTCATCCCCTCGATCTTGACGAACCCGCCGGCGGGGATCGCCTTGACGCCGTACTCGGTCTCCCCGCGCTGCTTCGACCACAGGGTGGGGCCGAAGCCGACGAAGAAGCGGGACGCCTTCATCCCGAAGTGCCGGGCCGTGACGAAGTGCCCGGCCTCGTGCAGGACGACCGAGACGAACAGGGCGAGGACGAACGCGCCGATGCCCAGGGCTGCCATCAAGCACGTCCTCCGGCCGCCACAGGACGCCCGCCGGCCTTCTCGATCAGGCGGTTCGCGGCGGCGCGCGCCTCGCGCTCGACAGCGAACACCTCGTCCAGCGTCGGACGGGCGATCACCTCGTGCGCTCCCACCACCTCGGCCACCAGGTCGACGATACGGACGAACGGCAGCCCGCCCGCGAGGAAGGCGGCGACGGCCTCCTCGTTCGCGGCGTTGAACACCGCCGGGGCCGTGCCACCGAGCCGACCCGCGGTGCGGGCCAGGTCGACCGCCGGGAACGCCACGGTGTCCAGCGGCTCGAAGGTGAGGCTCTGTGACCGCGACCAGTCCATCGGCGGCTGCGCCAACGGCACCCTGTCCGGCCAGCCCAGCGCCAGGGCGATGGGCAGCCGCATGTCCGGCGGGGACACCTGCGCGATGGTCGACCCGTCCGTGAACTCCACCATCGAGTGCACCAGCGACTGCGGGTGGACCACGACCTCGATGTCGTCGTAGGGCACCCCGAAGAACAGGTGCGCCTCGATCAGCTCCAGGCCCTTGTTCATCAGGGTGGCCGAGTTGATCGTGACCAGCGGCCCCATCGCCCACGTCGGGTGCGCGAGGGCCTGCTCCCGGGTGACCTCGGTCAGCTCGTCCCTGCTCCGCCCGCGGAACGGACCACCGCTGGCGGTCAGGACCAGCTTGTGGACCTCCTCGCGCCGGCCGCCACGCAGGCACTGCGCGAGCGCCGAGTGCTCGGAGTCCACCGGCACCAGCCGGTCCGGGTTGCCGCCCAGCGCGTCAAGCACCAGCGGACCACCCGCGACCAGCGATTCCTTGTTCGCCAGCGCCACTGTCGCGCCGGCCTTGAGCGCCGCCAGCGTAGGTGCGAGCCCTACCGAGCCCGACACCCCGTTGAGGACTATGTCCGCCGGCCAGGACGCGATCTCACTGGCCGCATCCGGCCCCGCGAGGATCTTCGGCACCGCGAACTCGCCGCGGCGGTACCCACGCCGGGACGCCTCCGCGAAGAACGCGAGCTGAAGATCCTGCGCCGACGAGGCCGCAGCCACGCCGACCGCCTCGACCCCGAGATCGAGCGCCTGCTCGGCCAGCAGGTCGACCCGCGACCCACCGCCCATCAGCGCCACCACCCGGAATCTGTCCGGGTTGCGGCGTACGACATCTATCGCCTGGGTTCCGATCGAGCCGGTAGACCCGAGCAGAACCACCTCACGCTGGACCGAAGCCTCCGCCACACCGCCCATTCTCGCAGGCCCTTCGACGCTTGGACCGAGGCCTGTTCGGTTCCTGACACGTGCCGCCCGAAGGTGCGCGTTGGGTGTAGCCGCGCCTACCGGGGGTCAACGCCGGATACGCCACCCGACCTGGCCGCTGGCCAGCCGTCACGTATCGCCGTCGGCCCCCTGGCCTGGCGTTGTCGTACCCGCGGTCGGGGCGGGCGTGGTGGCCGGTACCACCGGCGTGGGGGACGCGCTCGCACCAGGCGTGGGCTCGGAGGTGCCTCCCGGTGGTGCCGACGGGGCCGGCGGTGCGCCGGGCGTTCCGGGCGCCGCCGAGGGCTGCGCCGGCCCGGTGGCGGTGGGCTGCGGCGCACCGCCGGATCCACCGGAGGCCCCACCGGACGATCCGCCACCCGAGCCGCTCCCGCCGCCCGTGCCACCTCCGCCGGTGATCGTCTGCCCATCGGCCGGGTGACCGGCGAAGAAGGCCATGGCCACCACGGTCGCGCTCAGGTTCGGCACGGTGCGCCCCAGCTCGGGGCGGTCCGCGGCACCAGGCCAGGTATGCCCGCCGCCCTGCATCGCCAGCACGCCGACATCCCGGCCCTGCGGGCAGGACGTCCAGGCTGTGCGGATCACGTTGGTGAAGTCCTGGGACACCTTGTGCTCACCGCCGCAGCCCAGCCCCCGGGCATAGCGGTCGGTCCGGCTCTCCACCGGCTGGGCGACCAGCCCCGCG
This sequence comes from Parafrankia sp. FMc2, assembly GCF_041008525.1. Lineage (NCBI taxonomy): Bacteria > Bacillati > Actinomycetota > Actinomycetes > Frankiales > Frankiaceae > Parafrankia > Parafrankia sp. FMc2. The sequence goes on from NZ_JBFLUG010000011.1 coordinate 40,347, forward strand.
TACGGCGCGGCACGCGGGGGGCCGCCGCCGTCCCACGGAGCGACCGGGTCCTCGGTGCCGTGCAGCTCCAGCAGACTCGCCCGGGGCGCGGGGCAGTCGTCCGGCAGCCGGCTCGACGCGACGGTGACGACCGCCGCGAACCGGTCCGGCAGCGCGCACGCGAGTCCGAGCGCCATGTCGGCGCCGTCGGAGAAGCCGCTGAGGAAGACCCGCTGGGGGTCCAGGCACATCCGGGCGGTCAGATCGTTGAGTACCGTGCCGACGAACAGGACGTCGTCCGGGCCCACCTCGGCCGAACGGGTGAAGTTCCACCGGCCGGCGGCGCCCACGGGCGAGACGACGGCGTAGCCCGCGCGGGTCCCGCCGTCCGTCATCTGGGTGTACTGCTCGAGTTCCGGCGCGGACTGGGCCTGGTCGTGCAGGTTCAGGACCAGCGGCAACGGCGAACCGGCGCCGCCGCCCTGCGGTACCGCCAGCACGTACTGCCGGTCAGCCCCGGACACCGGGATGGTCTCGGTCGTGACACCTGCCGGCAGGCTCCGGCCGGTGTCGCACCCGTTGCTCGGCGGCGGGGGCACGGTCGGCATCGCGGACGGCACCGCGGCACCCGGGCCACCGGCCTCGCCGAGCGCCGACGCCACGGGAGCGGCGGACTCCGCATCCCCGGCCGGCGACTGCGACATCGCGTACCAGAGCAGCAGCAGGAGGACGCCCACCGCCGCGGTGATCGGCAGCCAGAGCGTGTTCGCGGGCCGGGAGCCGTGCCGCAGGGCGCTGAGACCCGCCAGCCGCCCGGAGGCGGCTGCTGACCGGCCGGAGCCAGCTCCGGCCCGGCCATGGCTCCGGCGCCGACCGGCGGGGCTGCCGATGGCCACGGCTACCGTCCCGCTCGCCCGCGGGCGGGCGGCTCCGCGGCCAGCTGGCCGCAGGCGGCCGCGATCTCCCGGCCACGGGTGTCGCGGACCGTCGCCGCGACACCGCGGGCGCGCAGCCGGCCGACGAACTCCCGCTGCCCGCGGGGAGCGCTCGCCTGCCAGGACGAGCCGTCGGTCGGGTTCAGCGGAATCAGGTTCACGTGCGCGAGCTGGCCGGCCAGCAGCGCGGCCAGCGCGTCCGCCCGCTCGGCCGAGTCATTGACGCCGTCGATGAGCGCGTACTCGATGCTCACCCGTCGGCCGGTGATCCGTGCGTAGTCCCAGGCGGCGGCGAGCACCTCGGCCACCGGCCAGCGGTTGTTGATCGGGACGAGCTCGTTGCGCAGCTCGTCGTCCGGCGCGTGCAGGGACAACGCGAGGGTCACCGGCAGCCCTTCGTCGGCCAGCCGCCGGATTCCCGGCACGAGACCCACCGTGCTCACCGTCACGCTCCGGGCCGACAGGCCGAGCCCGTCCGGCGCCGGATCGACGATCCGGCGGACCGCGGCGAGCAGGGCGCTGTAGTTCGCCAGCGGCTCACCCATGCCCATGAACACCACGTTCGACAGCCTGCCGGTGCCACCGGGCAGGCCACCCCGAGCCATCGTGCGAGCCGCGTCCACCACCTGTTCGACGATCTCGGCGGTGGAGAGGTTGCGGGTGAGCCCCCCCTGGCCGGTGGCGCAGAACGGGCAGGCCATCCCGCAGCCCGCCTGGCTGGACACACAGACCGTCGCCCGCTGCGGGTAGCGCATCAGTACCGATTCGATCTTCGCGCCGTCAACGGTGCGCCACACGGTCTTGCGGGTCTGCCCGCTGTCGCAGTCAAGAGTGGTGGCGGCGGTGAGCAGCCGCGGCAGCATCGTGTCGACCAGTGTCGAGCGAACCGGCCCGGGCAGGTCCGTCATCTCCGCGGCGTCGTCGGCCCGCAGGTGGCGCGCGAAGTAGTGCCGGGCCAGCTGGTCGGCGCGGAAGGCCGGCAGGCCCAACGAGGAGGCCATCGCGCGCCGCTCGTCGCGGGAGAGGTCCGCGAGGTGGCGCGGCGGACGGGACCGTCCTGTCACCAGCGGCAGGAGGTCTCCGGATTCGGCGGTCGTGGCAGTCATCGCCCGCCCAGTGTGCCAGGCAGTCCGGCCTGACGTTGACCCGGTGATCGAGTGATCGGAATGCGGTGGGGGGCAGGCGGCGGCCTGAGTGGCGCGGCAGGGCCGCCCTGGCGCGCTGTCCGGCGGGCTCAGCCGAGGAAGGCGGTGATCAGCAGCCAGGCTACGGGCGCGGTGCACAACAGCGAGTCGAGCCGGTCCATGATCCCGCCATGGCCGGGCAGCAGGCTGCCCATGTCCTTGATCCCGATATCGCGCTTGAGGAGGGACTCCCCCAGGTCACCGACGGTCGCCGTCGCCGCGACGGCGGCGCCGAGCAGTGCTCCCTGCCAGATCTCGGCGCCCAGTGGCCAGGCCATCAGCACGGCGCCGACGATCACGCAGGCCATGACCGATCCGGCAAAACCCTCCCAGGACTTGCCCGGTGAGACTGTCGGCGCGAGCTTGTGGCGCCCGCCGGAGAGCACACCGGCCGTGTAGCCGCCGATGTCGCTGGCCACTACCGTGCCGAGGAAGGCGATGGTGCGCCAGTGCCCGTCCGGTGCGGACGTCAGCAGGGTGGCGAAGCCCGCCGGGAAGCCCACGTACGCGGACGTGAAGGCACAGGCCGCGATGTCCCGCAGCCGCGCGTCGCCACCGATGCCGCCTGGGCCACCGATGCCGCCTGGGCCACCGATGCCGCCTGGGCCACCGATGCCGGCTGGGCCGCGCGGATCAGCCGGGCGGCCGGGCGGGTCATGAATCGCGCGGACACCGATGGACACGATGGTGGTGGCGGCGAGCGCCAGCACGAGTCCGTTGGTGCCCGCGGCGTAGGCCGCTATGGGCATCGCGACCGCTCCGGCAGCCAGCGGCACCAGCGGCACGGACATCCCCGCGACGTGGAGTGCGCGAACCACCTCGTAGGTGCCGACGGCCACCGCCGTGCTGACCACGGCGACCCAGATCGGGTACAGGGTGAACAGCGGAACGAGGATCACCGCGCCCAGGGCGGCCCCGACCGCGATCGCAGCCGGGAGATCCCGACCGGCCCGGATCACCCGCCGCCCACCGTTTGACCGGCCGCCGGCCGCGGTCCCGTCCGCGCCGGAGGGCACAGCGGCCGGCAGATCGTCCCGCTCTCCCGGGACGTCGACCTGCGCCGCTTCGTCTTCCTTCCCCGGCCGACTCTCGTCCGCCACCGGGGTGCCCTCGGCCGCCGGAGAGCCGTCGCTCGAGGAAAGGTCGTCGCGCCGCCCCGGCCCACCGGCTGTCGCCGCACAGTCAACCACGGAAGCACCCTCGGACGGCACGCCAAGCGCTGGGATACTCACGGACCCGCCCATCACGTCGTCCACAGGCGACCTCCGCACCAGCCGACGCGGATCGGTCGATCCACCCACGCCGGATCGGTCGCTTCACACGGTGTCGCACGTGGACGGACGCTGCTCGCAGTTCAGACCGACAGCAGGTCCGATTCCTTCACGCGAAGAAGTTCGTCGACCTGGGCGACGTACCGGTGGGTTGCCTCGTCCAGGTCCTTCTCACCACGTCGGCCCTCGTCCTCGCCGGCCTCCCCGTCCCGGACGATCCGGTCGATGGCGTCCTTGGCGTGCCGGCGGACGTTCCGGATGCTGACCCGGGCCTCCTCCGCCTTCGTCCGGGCGACCTTCACCAGCTCGCGGCGGCGCTGCTCCGACAGCTCCGGAAAGACACAGCGGATGATCGTCCCGTCGTTGCTCGGGTTGACCCCCAGGTCGGAGTCGCGGACGGCCTTCTCCACCGCGCTCAGCGACGTCTTGTCGTAGGGGGTGATGATGACCATGCGCGGTTCGGGGATGTGGAAGGAGGCGAGCTGCTGCACCGGCGTCGGAGCGCCGTAGTAGTCCACCAGCACCTTGGAGAAGACCGCCGGGGTGATCCGCCCGGTCCGGATGTTTCCGAAGTCCTCCTTGGCGACCGAGACTGCCTTGTCCATCTTCTCCTCGGCCTCGAGGAGCGTGTCGTCGATCACCGCGTACCTTCCGTTCCGTACGTCTCGACACCGACCAGCGTGCCGATCTTCTCACCTCGGACAGCGCGGGAGATGTTTCCCTCGGTCAGAAGGTCGAAGACGACGATGGGCAGGTCGTTGTCCATGCACAGGCTGATCGCGGTCGCGTCCATGACCTTCAGGCCGCGCGCGAGGACCTCACCGTAGGTGAGAGTGTCGAACCGAACTGCGGTGGGATTGAGCGCCGGGTCGGAGTCGTACACCCCGTCGACCTTCGTCGCCTTGAGCACCGCCTGGGCCTTGACCTCCAGGGCACGCTGGGCCGCGGTGGTGTCCGTCGAGAAGAAGGGCGCTCCCAGACCGGCGCCGAAGATCACGACCCGCCCCTTCTCCAGGTGACGGATGGCACGCAGCGGCAGGTACGGTTCGGCGACCTGGCCCATGGCGATCGCCGTCTGCACCCGCGTGACGATGCCCTCGCGCTCGAGGACGTCCTGCAGGGCGAGGCAGTTGATGACGGTGCCCAGCATGCCCATGTAGTCGGCGCGCGCCCGGTCCATACCGCGCTCGGCGAGGGCCTGCCCGCGGAACATGTTCCCGGCACCGACGACGATGGCGATCTCGATGCCGGAGCGGCTCACCTGGGCGATCTGACGGGCGATCGTCGCCAGGGTGGTGGGGTCGATACCCAGCGGCTCGCCCCCGGCGAAGGCCTCTCCGGAAAGCTTGAGCAGAACTCGGGTCCATCTCGGCGTGGAGTCCGCGTGGTCCATCGGATCCACACCACCCACGGCACTGTAGGCGTCATCGGTCACAGGCGGCTCCTTCGCCGGTGGCCGGGATCAGCGGCCAGGGACGTTCATGCTGACAGCAGTCTGCCGCACGCCTCCGGCACGGCTGCCCGTGGGCCCGCGTGGCGCGTCGGCGGGCGCGGACCGTGGCCGGGCGGGCTGCCCCGGTGGGGCCGCATGCCCGCCCCGGATCCCCCGGTCCCCTGCATCGTCGGGCATCGACCTTGGCAGGGTCGATGCCCGACCGTATCGATCGCGGAAGGTGTCGGCGGAGGAAGGTGTCGATCGACGGCGGAACGGACATCGGCCGGACACCCGCGGAGGTGTTGTCCCCTCCGCCCGGTGCCCGGCCGTCTCGGTCCGCCTGCCGCGTGGGTCTGCTCAGGCCTGCCGGACGTTGAAGCGGGCGAAGCGGCCCACCTCGATCTTCTCGCCCAGCGAGGATCCGGCCTGCTCCAGCAGCGCGCGGATGGTGAGCTTCCCATCCTTGACCCAGGGCTGGTCCAGCAGGACGACGCTCTTGAGGTAACCGTTGATCCGACCCTCGACGATCTTCGGAATCGCCTTCTCGTTCTTGCCCTCTTCGTGGGCGGCGGCCTCGTAGATCTTCCGCTCGGACTCCAGAACCTCGTTCGGGACCTGGTCCGCGGTCACGTACAGCGGGTCGGCCGCAGCGATGTGCTGGGCAAGGTCACGAGCGAGCTGCTTGAAGTCCTCCGTCTTCGCGACGAAGTCCGTCTCGCAGCGCAGCTCCACGAGCACGCCCAGGGTGGGCGGGAGCTGCGGGTCGGTACGGTGCAGGTAGGACTCGACCAGGCCGTTCGCCGTGCTGCGTCCGGCGCGCTTGGCGACCTGCGCCAGCCCCTTCTCCCGCAGCCAGGACTTGGCCTTCTCGAAGTCGCCGTCGTGCTCGACGAGCGCCTTCTTGACGTCGCTCATCCCCGCGCCGGTCAGTTCCCGGAGCTTACGGATGTCGGCGGCTGTGATGTCTGCCATGGTGCTCTTCTCGTCAGTTCCGAATGCTGGCGATGGTGGGCGTGAAGTCTCGGCGTCGGGACATACGCGACGCCGCCGCGCGGCGCCTCCGGTACTGACCGCGGCCGCCGGTGAGCGGTCGGCGTCCTACCGGACGGTCGCCTTGGCCCTGCCACGAGCGCAGGCCACATGGCGGGGCCGCCACGGGCTCTCCGGGACGCCGTGAGCATCCCGGAGAACCTGAGGTCGGACGGGTCAGACCGCGGTGCCGACGGTGTCGGGCTGCGCCTGCTCCTGCTGCTCCTGGGGGGCCAACGCCTCGTCCGCCGCGGGGACGGCCGGCTCCGCCGCCGGCGCAGCGGCCTCTGGCGCCGCAGCCTCTGGCGCCGCAGCCTCGGCCGCCGGTGCGGCAGCCTCCGCCACGGGTGCGGCCGCGTCGGCCGCCGGCGCGGCATCCCCGCGCAGCAGCGCCTGCTCCCACTCCGCCAGCGGCTCGTCGCCCGTGGACTGCTCGGGCTTCGCCTCGGCGTTGCTGGACGCGCCGGCACGGGACATCAGGCCCTCGGCAACCGCGTCCGCCACGACCCGGGTCAGCAGGGCCGCGCTGCGGATGGCGTCGTCGTTACCCGGAATCGGGTAGTCGACCTCGTCCGGGTCGCAGTTGGTGTCGAGGATCGCCACGACCGGGATGCCCAGCTTGCGGGCCTCACCGACGGCGATGTGCTCCTTCTTGGTGTCGACGACCCAGACCGCGCTCGGCACACGGCTCATGTCCCGGATGCCGCCGAGCGTGCGCTCGAGCTTCGCCTTCTCCCGGGTGAGGACGAGCTGCTCCTTCTTCGTGCGCACCTCGGTGCCGCCGGTCAGCTCGATCTCCTCCAGCTCCTTGAGCCGCTGGAGCCGCTTGTAGACCGTGGAGAAGTTGGTGAGCATCCCGCCCAGCCAGCGCTCCTTGACGAAGGGCATACCGACCCGCTGGGCCTGCTCCTCGATCGCTTCCTGGGCCTGCTTCTTCGTCCCGATGAACAGGACCGTCCCACCGTGGGCGACCGTCTCCTTGACGAAGTCGTAGGCCCGGTCGATGTAGGACAGCGTCTGCTGCAGGTCGATGATGTAGATCCCGTTGCGCTCCGTGAAGATGTAGCGCTTCATCTTCGGGTTCCAGCGCTTCGTCTGGTGCCCGAAGTGAACGCCGCTCTCGAGGAGCTGCTTCATGGTGACGACGGCCATGATCCCGTCGCTCCCTTCCCGCCCGGCACGTCGACCGGGACGCCTCGGTTGTGACGGCTCCGGCGACAGCCGGAGCCCCTGACGCCTGAGCGGCCGTGGCCGCCGTGGAAGGCACGGCGGACCGAGGAGGCCCTCCCGGTCAATACCGGGAGCAGGCGTGCGAACTGAGCCCTTTGGCGGTCGAGATCGGCCGCGGCCGACACCAACCAGCGCCGGGGACCACGCGGCGCCAACCCCTGGCAGCAGAGACCCAGGAGATTGGCAACGCCGGGGTGACCCCAGCCAATGGACTCCATGTCGATGATACCCGGCCCTGCTGACGACTCCCCCGGCGGCGACCGGCACCACCCGGCCGCCGCTCCGACCGTCCCACGCCGGTCGGGGCCCCCTCGGGATCCGATCGACCCAGCTCATACCCCGATCCGGGGCAGAACGCCGGCCGCCCGGCCCGGCGCCCGGGCCCCGGTGGGGAGCCGGAGGTCCGGCGGCTCCGGGCAGCCCGGCCCGCCTCGGCCCCAGCCGGAGAACCGCCACTGAAGACCACATCCAGACACGAGCAACGCTCTTTCAATTCCAGTTATCCACATTTGGCTCCACAGATCTATTTTTGCCTCCGATGAGGGTCATTCTGGTGTGGCTGGCAGTTCAGGCCCCCGCCGGCCAGCCGGGCGGCGGTCGGATCCACACCCGAAAGGGTCCGGCCGCCGTGCCGTCATCGCTGCCGTCCACTGGCGGTGGCCGCGTCACCGGCTTGCGCATACGGGCCCGCCCGCTGACGCCGGCCTGGCCGACCCGCGACCGGACGGCGGCAGCCCCCACCGCCGATCTGGAGGCGACGCGTCATGCCACGCCGATCCCGCTGCCACCTGGCCTGGCTGGTCATCCCCGTCCTCGCGGTGCTGATCGCGGCTATCGGCCCGGGGCGCGTGCCCGTCCGGGCCCTGTCAGAAGCCGGCCCGCGTGCTCCGTCCGCTGCACCTGGCCCCTCCGCTCCGCCTGCCCCGGCGACGCCGCCCGCACCGAGCCCGCCAGGAGTCGCCGGCAGCGACGGCTGGAGGTTGCCGCTTCTGCCGCCGGTTTCGGTGGCCCGGGGCTTCCAGGCACCGGAGCATCCCTACGGCCCCGGGCATCGTGGGGTCGACCTGCGCTCGGCTGCGGGGGGCCAGGTCATTGCGGCCCGGTCCGGGGTGGTCGGGTTCGCCGGGTGGGTCGGCGATCGCTGGGTGGTGACCGTGGTCCACGATTCGCTGCGGACCACCTACGAACCCGTGCGGCCGCTGGTGCGTGAAGGCGACCCGGTCGCCGCCGGCGCGGTGATCGGGCTGCTCGACTCCGGCCACCCGGGCTGCGCCGGAGCCGCCTGCCTGCACTGGGGAGTGCTGCGGGCTGAGGAGTACCTCAACCCCCTCGGCTTCGTCCGCCGGACCCCGCCCCGGCTGCTTCCCTTCCTCTGAGGAGATACCGGTCCACGGAGAACAAGTGCTGCCCGGTCCGGTCAGGAGCTTCCTGACCGGACCGGGCAGCACGCTTCCATGACGCCGGACGACGCGGGCCTGTCAGAGCCCGGTCAGCTTCCCCTGGGCGGGGCTCGCGGCGGACTGCCTTCGGCGACTCTGCGAGGACGAGGAGCGGCCGAGCGCCGTCAACCGGTAACCGGCTCGGGTCACCTCGACCAGCCCCTCCACCGTCAGCGGGCCGAGCAGGGCCAGCACCGTGCCTGGTGGGCAACCGACGCGGCCGGCCAGTTCCGCGACACCCACGGCGGAGCGGGCCGGCATCACGTCCAGCAGCTCCAGGACAAGATCCGACAACCCGTCGCGGGCGAGGGCGGGGCCGGTCGAACGATCCGCCAGCTCGCCGATACCGCCGATCTCCTCACAGACGTCACCTGCACTCGTGACCAGTACCGTCTCCTCCCGGTGGTCCCGCAGCAGCCGGTGGCAGCCGGCGCTCATCGCGCTGGTGACCGGCCCGGGCACCGCCATGACGGTGCGACCGAGACGACGGGCGTGGCGGACGGTGTTCAACGCTCCGCTACGGAGCCCGGCCTCGACCAGCACCGTGCCGGAGCCCAGCGCGGCGATGATCCTGTTCCGGGTCAGAAAGCGCCGTCGATACGGTGGGCTCCCCGGCGGTGTCTCGCTGAGGACGAGACCGTTCGCGGCGATCTCGTCGAGCAGGTCGGCATGGGCCGCCGGATAGGGCACGTCGACACCGCCGGCGAGCACTGCGATCGTCGGGCCCGTGCCGGCCAGCGCGCCGCGATGGGCCGCCGCGTCAATGCCGAACGCCGCACCCGAGACGATCGTCCAGCCCCGCTCGGCCAGCCCCAGGCCGATCTCCTCGGCTTGGCGGATGCCGTAGTCGGTGGCTGCCCGGCAGCCGACGACCGCCACTGCCCGCGGGGCGATGTCCCCGAGGGCGGACTCTCCCCTGGCCCACAGAACGAGCGGCGCACCGACGTCAGAGCTCCCGACGCCGCTGATCCGGTCCAGGGCGTCGAGACCAGCCGGCCAGTCCGCGTCGCCCGGGCAGATCGGGCGTGCCCCGACCCGTGCGGCGGCCTCGATGTCCTGCTCCGGGTCGATGCCCGGGTGCTGCGAGCGCAGCCGCTCCCACAGCGCGACATCACCCAAGGTGCGTAGCTGAGCGTTCAGATCGGAACGGGCCTGGCCGGCGATGCGGCTGAGCCCGATCCGCGCCAGCACCCGTGGAACAGCATCTCCCCGTGCCATGGGCACCCGCGGCGTGCGCTGTTGCTCCGTCAGGTCCGTCAGATCACTCATGCCGGCCTCCGGGCAGACGGAGGTCGAGCGCCAGCCCCACCTCTTCGGCGCCAGGACGCTCCTGGCCGTTGAGATCCGCGATGGTCCAGGCGACACGGAACACCCGGTCCAACCCCCGGGCGGTGAGCAGGCCCCGCTCGAAGGCGCGGTCCGCCAGGCGGGTGGCCTCCGAACGCAGCGGCCAGCGACGCCGGAGTGAGGGGCCGGGGACCTCTGCGTTGCGACGCCATGGAGTTCCGGCGAAGCGACGTTCCATCACACACCGCGCCTGGTGGACCCGCTGGGCGGCGGCGGCCGAGGAGCCCGCCAGGTCCCGGTCGGCCCTGAGCTCGGCGCGGCTGGGTGAGGTCAGCGCGATCTGGAGGTCGATCCGGTCCAGGAGCGGCCCTGACAACCGGGCGAGGTACCGACGGCGCACGGTGCTCGGGCAGTCGCAGCGGAGATCACGAGGACCACGCGCCCGGGAGCACGGACACGGGTTCGCGGCAAGGACCAGCAGGAACCGGGCCGGGAAACGGGTCGTCGCCCGGGCCCGGGCGATCTCGACCTGGCCGCTTTCCAACGGCTGGCGCAGCGCATCCAGTGCACTGCGCCCAAATTCCGGAGCCTCGTCAAGAAAAAGCACGCCGTGATGTGCCTGGCTGGCAAGCCCTGGACGGATGACCGAGGAGCCTGAGCCGACGAGCGCGGCCGGGGTGGCGGAATGATGCGGGCTCCGGAACGGAGGCCTGGTCACCAGCGGCTCGCCCACGGGGAGGACGCCTGCGACCGAGTGCACGGCCGTGACCTCCAGCGCCGCTGCCGTGTCGAGAGCCGGCAGCAGACCGGGCAGCCGTTCGGCGATCATTGTCTTGCCGGTGCCGGGAGGACCCTGCAGATACAGGTGATGGCCGCCGGCCGCGGCCACCTCGGCCGCGAGGCGCCCCCGGGCCTGACCCGCGACGTCCGAGAGATCCAGCTCGGACGGATCAGGACGGACCGCGGGCGCCGCCTCCGGCAGGACCTGGTCGAGCCGGGGGCGGCCACGCAGCAGGTCGAGCACGCCCGCGAGGTCATGCATGGGCTCGATCACCGCGCCTGGCACCAGCGCGGCCTCCCGGGCGTTCGATGCCGGGACGACGATGCGCTCCAACCCGGCGCCGACCGCCGCGAGCACGGCCGGCAGGACACCGCGCACCGGGCGGAGCCTGCCGTCGAGAGCGAGTTCACCGATCAGGATCCGACCAGCGAGGGCCGCGCGCGGCACGGCGCCAGCCGCGCCCAGGATCGCCGCGGCCATGGCGAGATCGAACGCGCTGCCCGACTTGGGCAACGTCGCGGGGAAGAGGCCGACAGTGATCCTGCGATCCGGCCAGCGCTCGCGCGAGTTCACCACCGCGGCGCGCACGCGGTCGCGCGCCTCGTGCAGAGCCGCGTCGGGCAGGCCGATCAGTGTCAGTCCGGGCAGGCCGTTCGCCAGATCGGCCTCCACCTCGACGAGGTGCCCTTCGATACCAACCACGGCGACGGCCAGAGAACGGGCGAGCGCCATCAGAAGGCTCCCCGCAGGTGATCCACGCGCACCGCGCCCTGCTGCTCCCGACAGACCGAGAGCACGTCGAAGCGCACGATCGCGGGCGGCTGGGGATGCTCCGCCAGCCAGCGCACGGCGAGCCGCCGGATCCGGGCCGCCTTGCGGCCGGTGACCGCCTCGGGGCCGCTGCCGTACCCGGTGCCGGAGCGTGCCTTCACTTCGCAGAAGAGCAGAAGGTCGCCCTGGCGGGCGACGATGTCGATCTCGCCCTCGCGGCAGCGCCAGTTTCGGACGAGGATCTCCGCGCCCTCCGCGCTGAGATGACGGGCCGCGACGTCCTCACCGAACCTGCCGAACCGCTGACTGACCCGCATCCGAGTCTCCGTCCCACCGCGGGTCGATCGCCCGTCGGTGAGATCAGGTTGCGTGTGCTCAGGCCGCGGATGTGGCTCGGACCGCTCCCTGTGGACAACCTGTTTCCGTCCACAGCCCCCCGGTGGTTCTCGTCCCCGTGCGTGACCGCAGGCGCACGCGTGAGAATCGCGAAGGGGCAGCGCGCAGCAGCCCGCTGGCCATGGGCCGAACCGCCGACAGCGCGGGACGGACGGGACCGCGACGGGCACGACAAGGCGGAACGGAACGGAGCCCCGGCGGCCGGGTCCCCGACCTCAGTGCCAGGCCTCGGGGTTCAGAGCTCGGCTTTGGTCAGTTCCTCGACGTTGATGTCCTTGAACGTGACAACCCGAACGTTCTTCACGAAACGTGCAGGACGGAACATGTCCCAGACCCAGGCGTCCCGCAGGGTGAGTTCGAAGAAGACCTCGCCGTCCGAACTGTTGCGGACCTCGATCTGATAGTCGTTCGCCAGATAGAACCGCCGCTCGGTCTCGATCACGTACGAGAACAACCCGACCACGTCGCGGTACTCGCGGTAGAGCTGGAGCTCCATCTCGGTCTCGTACTTCTCGAGATCCTCCGCGCTCATGCGCTCTCCGTGGCGCCATGCAGGCTGGTCATACCAACTCTGTCCTCCAGCCGCAACGATCGTGTCTTTCCTGCCGGCGCCGCCTGAGCGGCGACGTTGACGTAGGACAGGCGGTGCTCCTCGCACGGCCCGTACCGCGCCAACGCGGCGTTGTGCGCCGCGGTGACGTACCCCTTGTGCTGCGCGAAATCGTACTCGGCATGCCGCTCGTGCAAACTACGCATGATCCGGTCTCTGGTCACCTTGGCCACGACCGACGCCGCGGCGATGCACCCGACAACACGGTCCCCCTTGATCACCGCCAGCGACTCCACCCCGAAGCCCGCGACTGCGAACCCGTCCGTCAGCACGTAGCCCGGCCGGACGTCGAGTGCCGCCACTGCTCGGCGCATACCCATGATGTTGGCCACATGCACACCGATCCGGTCGATGTCGGCCGCGGAGACCACAATGGTCGCCACCGCGGCGGCGCTTGCCAGGACGTCGGCGTAGACCTCCTCGCGGATGCGCTCGGTGAGCAGCTTCGAGTCGGTGAGCCGGTCGAGCAGCCGCGTCCGGCGCAGGTCGAGGACCACCGCGGCCACGACCAGCGGCCCCGCGCATGCGCCCCGGCCAGCCTCATCCACACCAGCCACCGGCCCAAGGCCGCCGCGGACCAGTGCCCGTTCGTAGCCGAAGAGGCCGGCATCGCGGCGAATCGCCGCCCCGCGCACCTGCGTCGAGATCAGGGCGAACCACCCGCGTCACGCCACGGCCACCTGTCCCGCCCACGCGTCCCGCTCCGGTCCCGCTGACCGATGCTCCGCCGGCCGATGCCCGGCCGCCCTGCGCTCGGGTGCGCCGCACCCGAGCGGCCCGAGTGCGGTCGCCACCGGCCGGTGCGGCGGCGGAGCGGAACCACGAGGGCCAGCGCGGCGAGGGGGGTCAGCAGTGCGTCCGAGGACCCGAGTGGCCCCGAGGCAGCCGGCGTGAGCTGCCCGGTAGCAGCGCCGGGCAACGCGGGAGCACCCGCCGCGGACGGCACACCGGAGAAGGTTTCCGGCACTGACAGCATCCCGAACCGGCCGAGTGGCCAGACCCGGACGAAGGCCCGGCCGATCACCTTGTCCTGCGGAACGGGGCCGTTCTGGCGGGAGTCCGAGGAACGGGAACGGTGGTCACCCATCAGCCACAGGTCGCCGTCCGGAACGGTGATCGGCCCGAAGTCGCGGAAGTCGTTCTCATAGACGTACGGCTCGTCGAGACCCTTGCCGTTCACTGTCACGCGCCCGGCGCCGTCGCAGCAGGCGACGACGTCGCCGCCCACTCCGATCACCCGCTTGATGAAGTCCTTCTCGCTCGGCGCACCGAGCCCGAGGAGCTCCTGCACGTTGCGGACGAGACGGCTGAACCCGTTACTCGGGGGCGAGACGACGACGGACTCCCGTTCGAACCCGGTGCCCTGGCCGTTGAACACAACGATCTCGCCACGGTGCACGTCACGGAAGTGGTAGACGACCTTGTTCACCAGGACCCGGTCGTCGATGAGCAGCGTCCGCTCCATCGACTCCGACGGGATCCAGAACGCCTGCACGAAGACGGTCTTGATCAGCAGCGCGAGCAGGAAGGCCACCAACACGAGGATCGGCAGCTCACGGAGGAAGGAGCCACGCCCGTGGTCCCTTCCGCCTGCCGGCCGGGAGACCCGCCGCCCCGTGGCGGCGGACGTGCCGCCGCTCTCCCCGCCGGAGTGCGATCCGGCGGAGGGCGAACCGCCTGGACGGTCGTCGGCGGCGCCGGAAACGCTGAGCACGTCCGTCTGGTCCACGGCAGGGCCCTCGGCACCGGGGAGATCACCGCGGCCGGCACCGACCGGCGCCGGAACACTCCCGGCGTGGCCGTCGAACGGCTCGGGCAAGCCGCGGTCCGATCCACTCACTGCGCCACCTCGTCAGGTCGGCCGTCGTTCGTCGTGAGACAGGCAGAGACCCGCCTGGGCCGCGACCTGACGAGATCAGCCCGCGGCCTGACCATCCTGATGCACCGCGCGCGCGGTGGAGTGGTTTCGCACCCGGCAAGTCGCCCGGTGTCCGATCCGAGGGGGACACCGGTGGACGACCCACCCGGGAAGATCAGCGGCCGACCGGCTCGCGCTTCTCCTTGATCTTGGCGGCCTTGCCGCGAAGCTGGCGCAGGTAGTAGAGCTTCGCCCGACGGACGTCACCGCGGGTCACGATCTCGATCCGCGACACGATCGGGCTGTGGAGGGGAAAGGTCCGCTCCACACCGACACCGAAGCTGACCTTGCGGACTGTGAAGGTCTCCCGAACGCCGCCTCCCTGGCGGCGAATCACCACGCCCTGGAAGACCTGGATGCGCTGGCGGTTGCCCTCGACCACGCGCACGTGGACCTTCAGGGTGTCGCCCGGCCAGAACTCCGGCACGTCCGTCCTGCGCGACTCGGCGTCGAGGCTGTCCAGGGTGTGCATGGCAGTCGCTTCCTCAGGGTTGTCACAGGCAAATACATCGAACGGGCCCAGGGCCGTGCCCGGTCAGCTACCTGGGCCCTCCGGCCACATGGCGCGCGCCGCCGCCCCGGCACGGAGCCGGGCGGGCGGACGCCAGAACGGCGGAAAGCCAGGACAGCGGGGACCAGGCGAGCGGTCCAGTGGGGTGCGCCGGTTCGTCGGACCGACAACGCCGACCGACAGTGTGAGCGGACAGTCGCCATCTGTGGACGGTGCCATCGATGGTAAGTGCCAGCGGACAAGGTCAGTGAACAGCGTCGGTCATGAACCGGCGGACACTGCATCCTACTGTGCCACACGAATGCGGTGTCCGGTCGGTAGCCCCACTCCGGTCAGCCTGTGCTGCCCGTCGGACCGAGGCTCACCGGGCCGGAGTTCACCGGAGCGGGGTCCACCGGAGCAGGCCGTGCCAGCACCGAGCGATCCCGTTCCGACAGATCGACGCGTTCCAGCAGCTCGGGGCGCCGGCGGGCGGTGCGCAGCAGCGCCTCGTCCCGCCGCCACCGGGCGATGGCCGCGTGATCGCCGGAGCGCAGGATCTCCGGCACCGCACGCCCTTCCCAGACCGGCGGACGGGTGTAGACCGGCCCCTCGAGGAGGCCATGCGCGAAGGAGTCGTCCGTGAGCGACTCCGCGTTACCGACCACTCCCGGCAGCAACCGCGTGACCGCCTCGACGATGACCAGCGTGGCAGCCTCTCCCCCGGCCAGCACGTAGTCCCCGATCGAGATCTCGTCGTCCGCCCATGCGTCGACCACACGGCCGTCGATGCCCTCGTAGCGGCCGCAGCAGAAGACAAGCCAGTCCTGCGCGGCAAGCTCAGCGGCGTAGCTCTGGGTGAACGTCCTCCCGGCCGGCGTGGGGACGACCACCCGGGGCCGGCGGGACGGATCACGCTCGCAGATCTCGCGAAGCGCGCCGTCCCACGGCTCGGGCCGCATCACCATGCCGGGCCCGCCGCCGTAGGGCGAGTCGTCGACCGTGCGGTGGATGTCGTGCGTCCACTGCCGCAGGTCGTGCGTGTGAATGTCGACCAGGTCCCGCGCCGCCGCCCGCCCGACCAGGGCCAGTTCCAGCGGGCGCAGGTACTCCGGAAAGATCGTCACGACGTCGATGCGCATCCGCTGCCTTCGTGCCTGAGGTGTGCCGCGGCCCGGAAGGACAACCTGCCGAGCCCTGCCGCGGCGCCGCGCCGGCAGATCCGTCATGCACGGCAGATCAGCCGTGCTGCCCGGTAGACAGTCGCGCCGCGAGGTCAGTCGAGGTCGAGCAGGCCCGGCGGCGGGTCGACCACGATGTGGCCGGCCTTCGGGTCGACGGTCGGCACGATCTCGCGGACGAACGGGACCAGGTACTCCCCACCGCCCGCACGGCTGATCGCGAGGATCTCGCCCGCCGGGGAGTGAACGACGTCGGCGACGTCCCCCAGCACCACGCCGTCGGGAGTCCGTGCCTGCAGGCCGACCAGGTCACGATCCCACCAGGTCTCACCGTCGTCGTCCTCACCGGCCACCGTCGGCGGACCGGACTCGTCGGAGTCGATGGTCAGCAGACTGCCCCGCAGCGCCTCGGCGGCACGACGGTCAGCGACCCCGGCGAACCGCACCAACAGACGCCCGGAATGCCACCGGGAGGTCTCCACCCACAGGACCGACCCGAAGGGCGGCACAGTGGCGGCGTTCGGCGGCGCGGCCCCCTCTCCCGTCTCGGGACCGTTCCCGGTGGAGGGCGTGCCCACCGCCCGGTTCTCCGCAGCCCGGCGGACCAGGGCGGACCCGGGCGCGAAACGCCGCTCCGGAAGGTCGGTACGGACGTCGATCGTCACATCCCCACGGATGCCGTGGGGACGCCCGACCCGCCCGACGACGACGGGTTCACCCATGGGACGCGGCAGCGTGCCCACGGGTGCCGACAGCGGGCATCAACGGTCCACGTCGACGACGTCGATGCGCAGACCGCGACCGCCCACACCGCCCATCACGGTACGCAACGCCCGGGCGGTCCGGCCGCGGCGACCGATGACCTTGCCGAGGTCGTCGGGATGGACCCGTACCTCCAGCGTCCGGCCGCGCCGGTTGCTCGACAGATCGACCCGGACATCGTCGGGATAGTCGACGATGCCGCGGACGAGATGTTCGAGAGCCGCCTCGAGCACTTACTGCCCCGCGGCCGGCTCTGCCGGCGCCGCCTCGGCGCCGTCGGCAGCGGCCGCCTTCTTGGCCTTCTTCGGGGTGGTCGCCGGCTTGTCGTCGGCCGCGGCCGCCGCCCGCGCCGCCTCGGCGAAGACCTCGCGCTTGTCGGGCTTCGGTGCCGGGAGCTTCATCGGCTCAGGGGCGGGAAGGCCCTTGAACTTCTGCCAGTCACCGGTGACCTTGAGGATCGCCAGGACCGGCTCGGTCGGCTGGGCGCCGACGGACAGCCAGTGCCCGACACGGTCCGCGTCGACCTTGATGATGCTCGGGTCGGACTTCGGGTGGTACTGCCCGATGGCCTCGATGACACGGCCGTCCCGCTTGGTGCGGGCGTCGGCGATGACGATGCGGTAATGCGGCTCGCGCATCTTGCCGAGGCGCTGAAGTTTGATCTTTGTTGCCACGGTGGTCGAACGACTCCAGACATATCGGTGACCACCGGAACACACGGGAGGACCGTGGCGCCCCGATGGCGGGAGAGCACCGCCGGCGGCCGACCGCAACGGAACTCCCTCAGGGAGCTGACCCGAGCGGCCACACCGACGCCGGCAGGCAAGGCCTGTATGACCTTACAGTCTGCCAGATCACCCGCCGGGACAACGCCCGGGGGCTCGCCACGCTCGAAGGGACCCGGAGAACACCGCGCGAACACCACCCCGCGGTGGAAATCAGCGGCCCTTCCGGGACCCGCGCCCCGGGTTCCCGCCGGCGCCGGGGCCACTCCCGCCGACGTTGCCCCCGCCGATCCCGTGCTGCTGCATGAGGGCCGCGAGGTCGGGCATCCCCTCCAGGTCGGCCCCGCCGACGCCCGGACCGAGGGCAGGCGTGCCGTCCTGGCCGGTGCGGCGCTCCTGCGCCTGGGCCGCCCGAGCCGCCGGGTTCCCGCTGCGCCGCGCGCCCTTGCCCTTCTTGACCGCCTTGCGTGCCTGCGCGGCCTTCCCTCGCCCCATCCCGGGGAGGAGGCCGGCGCCGCCCGCCATCTGCTTCATCATCTTGCGGGCCTCACCGAAGCGGTCCAGCAGCTGGTTGACCTCGGTCACCGTGACACCGGAACCGCGGGCCACCCGGGCCTTGCGGGAAGCCTGCAGGATCTTCGGGTCCTGCCGCTCGGCCGGGGTCATGGACCGGATGATGGCGACGACCCGGTCGAGATCGCGGTCGTCGACCTGGGCCAGCTGGTCCTTGATCTGGCCCATCCCCGGCAGCATCCCCAGCAGGTTGCCGATCGGGCCCATCTTGCGCACGGTGAGCATCTGCTCGAGGAAGTCCTCGAGGGTGAACTCCGAGGCGGCCATCTTGGCGGCCATCGCCTCGGCCTGCTCGACCTCGAAGGCCTTCTCGGCATGCTCGATGAGCGTCAGGACGTCGCCCATGCCGAGGATGCGGGAGGCCATCCGCTCGGGGTGGAAGACGTCGAAGTCCTCGAGCGACTCACCCGTCGAGGCGAACATGATCGGGGCCCCGGTGACCCGGGCCACGGACAGCGCGGCGCCACCGCGGGCGTCACCGTCGAGCTTGGTCAGCACGACGCCGGAGAAGCCCACCCCGTCGGCGAACGCCTGGGCCGTGGAGACGGCGTCCTGACCGATCATCGCGTCGAGGACGAAGAGGATCTCGTCCGGAGAGACCGCGTCCCGGATGTCGGCGGCCTGGCGCATCATCTCCTCGTCGACGCCCAGGCGGCCGGCGGTGTCGACGAGGACCACGTCGAAGACCTGCCGGCGGGCGTGCGCGAGTGCGTCCCGAGCGACACGCACCGGGTCGCCGACGCCGTTGCCGGGCTCGGGCGCGAACACCTCGACGCCGGCCCGCGCGCCGACGACCTGAAGCTGGTTCACTGCGTTCGGGCGCTGCAGGTCGGCGGCCACGAGCAGCGGGGTGTGCCCCTGGGCCTTCAGCCACCGGCCGAGCTTGCCGGCGAGCGTGGTCTTACCCGTTCCCTGCAGGCCCGCCAGCAGGATGACCGTGGGCGGCGTCTTGGCGAAGCGCAACGTGGTCGTCCCGCCGCCGAGAACGGCGACGAGCTCCTCGTTGACGATCTTGATGACCTGCTGCGCGGGATTCAGCGATGTACTGACCTCGGCGCCACGGGCGCGCTCACGGATCGCCGCGACGAAGCTGCGGACGACCGGCAGGGCGACGTCGGCCTCCAGCAGCGCCACCCGGATCTCACGGGCGGTGGCGTCGATGTCGGCGTCGGTCAACCGCCCCCGGCCACGCAGCGACGTGAAGACCTTGTCGAGGCGGCTGGAAAGGGTGTCGAACACGCGCACACACTCCGAGATCGCAGACGGACCGCAGCCACCAGCGTACGCATCACCCGCTGATCCGGAACCGGGGGCCGCGCGGCGGTGGCGCTCCCCGCGGGCCGCACGGCAGCACCGCCCAGCCCGGCGAGGCGTGCCCGCACGGAACCCGGCATGACGCCGGCCGGCTCCGCCCTCTGCGCTGAGGAGGGCGAGACACCTCGCCGGAGGCTCACAAGCCCGACTGGATGGACCAGGGACAAGGCCTGGGCGGCGGCTGGCCGCGGATCGTGGGCGAACCCGGTGCAGTCCGGACACCAGGCAGCACGGGAGACCAGGACGGCCTGGAAACCAGTGTGGCGCTGACGCCGAGAGAGCACCGAGCCCGGCGGATCCGCGTACGCGGAAAGCGTAGATCCGCACCCGCCCACAGGGGAAGAGCGCGGACGCCCCGGAATGTGGTCCCTGCGTCCGCAGAGGTCAGGAGAGGCGGACCAGACGGGCCAGACGAGACGGATCAGGGCCAGGCGGCCCGGCGGTCAGGCGGCCCGGCGGTCAGGCGGTCAGGCGGTCAGGCGGAGTCGCCCACGAGTGCGTCGACGAAGGCCTCGGGCTCGAACGGCGCGAGGTCGTCCGGGCCCTCGCCGAGACCGATCAGTTTGACCGGCACGCCCAGCTCGCGCTGTACCGCGATGACGATCCCGCCCTTGGCTGTGCCGTCAAGCTTGGTCAGCACGACGCCGGTGATGTCGACGGCCTCGGTGAACACCCGCGCCTGGACGAGCGCGTTCTGGCCGGTGGTCGAATCCAGCACCAGCAGCACCTCGTCCACCGGGCTCTGCTTGCCGACCACCCTCTTGATCTTGGTCAGCTCGTCCATCAGGCCGACCTTCGTGTGCAGCCGGCCGGCGGTGTCGACGAGCACTGTGTCCGCGCTGTCCTCGATCCCACGCTTCACGGCCTCGAACGCGACCGACGCCGGGTCGGCGCCCTCCGCGCCGCGGACGGTCGTCGCACCGACCCGGCCGCCCCAGGTCTCCAACTGGTCCGCCGCGGCGGCTCGGAAGGTGTCCGCGGCGCCGAGCACGACCGACCGTCCGTCCGCGACCAGCAGCCGGGCGATCTTCCCGCAGGTGGTCGTCTTACCGGTTCCGTTGACACCCACCACCAGCACGATGGCGGGCCGGTCGGGCGCCGAGGTGCGCAACGAGCGGTCCATCGTGGTGCCGACCTGGGCGAGCAGCTCGTCTCTCAGCATGGCGCGGGCGTCGGCCGCGGTGCGGGCGCCCAGAACCCTGGTGCGCTCACGCAGGGCCTCCACCATCTCCGTGGTCGCCGCGACGCCGACGTCAGCGACCAGGAGCGTGGCCTCCACGTCCTCCCAGGTCTCCTCGTCCAGGTTGTCCCCGGACAGCAACGCGAGCAGGCCACGGCCCAGAGCGTTCTGGGAACGGGCAAGCCGGGCCCGCAGGCGCACCATCCGGCCGAGCGCCGGGGCGGGGACGTCCAGCGGGGTACGCGGGGAGATGATCTCCGGCTCGGCGGAGATCTCGCCGGCGGGGGCGGGGACGGCAGGTGCCAGCCCCGCCTCCTCGACGGGCGCGGGCGTCCCGACCGCCGTCGAACCGGGCAGATCCGGCCGGGTCTCGCCCGTAGGCAGGACCGGCGGGGCATCGCCGAGGGTGCCGGCAACGGAATCTGGTGGCTCGGTACCCCCGTGCCTGCCAGCGTGGCCCAGACCACGCGGGCCCCGGCGGGTGCGCCCTCGCAGGGCGCTGCCGGCGACGAGGCCGACCACACCCACCAGGGCAACGGCGATGAGAACGATGAGGATGACCAGCTCCACGACACGATCCTTACAGATCGCGGCGCAACGATCGCTCGTCCACCCCCCGCGCCACCGCGAACGAGGTACCCGGACGGGGTGGTTCCAGCACCTGGTCAGGCCGAGGCGCGGGCCCGCAGGCGCTGGCTGATCACCGTCGTGATGCCGTCGCCGCGCATCGCCACGCCGTAGAGCGCGTCGGCGATCTCCATCGTGCGCTTCTGGTGGGTGATGATGATCAGCTGCGACTTCTCCCGCAGTCCCTCGACGGCGTTCAGCAGCCGGCCGAGGTTGCGATCGTCGAGCGCCGCCTCCACCTCGTCCAGAACGTAGAACGGCGACGGCCGGGCGCGGAAGATCGCGAGCAGCAGGGCGAGGGCCGTCAGCGACCGTTCGCCGCCCGAGAGCAGCGACAGCCGCTTGACCTTCTTCCCCGGCGGACGTGCCTCCACCTCGATACCGGTGGTCAGCATGTTCTCCGGGTCGGTCAGGACGAGCCGGCCGTCGCCACCCGGGAACAGCGTGGCGAAGACGATCTCGAACTCGCGGGCGGTGTCGGCGAACGCCGTCGCGAACACCTCGCGGACCCGCGCGTCCACCTCGTCCACCACAAGGAGCAGGTCCCGCCGGGTGCTCTTCAGATCGTCCAGCTGGGTGGAGAGGAACGCCGCGCGTTCCTGTAGGGCGGCGAACTCCTCCAGCGCCAGCGGGTTGATCTTCCCGAGCCGGGCCAGCTGCTTCTCGGCCCGGCCCGCCCGGGTCACCTGCTCCGCGCGGTCGAACGGGACGGGCTGGCCGTCCGGTTCGTCGGGTGGCACCAGAACGTCCGGGCCGAACTCGGCGATCAGGTCATCCGCGGCGACCCCATGTTCCTCGAGGGTCTTGGCCTCCAGAGTCTCGACGCGCAGCCGCTTCTCGGCGCGCGCCAGATCGTCGCGGTGCGCGGCGTCGCGCAGGGTCGCCAGCTCGTTCGCCCACCCGCGCACCTGTTCGCGGACGGTACCGAGTTCGGCCTCGGTCTCCCGGCGAGCCGCCTCCGCCGTCTCGCGCTCGGCCGCCGCGGCGCCGAGCGAGTCCTCGAGCGCCACCAGTGCGGTGTCCGCCGCGGCGGCAAGTGCGGCCGCGGTGGCGGACTGGCGTTCCCGCACCTCGCGGCGCGCGGCGGCGGCGGCCCGCGCCGTCCGCTCGCTCGCGGCGGTCCGCATCAGCGCCTCGGCGCGGCCGTGCAGCCCCCGCACCCGCTCCTCGCTGGTGCGCACCGCCAGCCGCGCCTCGACCTCTGCCGCGCGGACCGCCGAGGTCGCCGCCACCAGGCGGTCCCGCTCCGTCTGCGAAGGCTCACCGGCATCCGGTTCGGCAGAGCTGGCCGCAAGCTCGCCCTCCAGCTCGGTAAGCGCCCCGTAGGCCTGGTCGCGCGCGGTCTCCGCCGCGAGTCTGGACCGCTCCAGGCGGGTGATCTCACCGGCGGCGGCGCCCCGGGTGCGGTCGATCTGCGCGAGATGCTCGGACAGCGCCCGATGCCGTGCGTCTGCCCCGTGCCGCTCGGCGAGTGCGGCGTCAATGGCCGCGCGGGCCCGCTCCACGGCCTCACGGGCCGGGCCCAGGTCCTCACGGGATGCCTCCCGGCGGGCCAGGGCCTCGATCGCCCCGCGGTCTGCCTCGTCCGCGGCGGCCTGGACCTCCAGGACCGATGGCGGCGTGGCGCTGCCGCCCAGCGCCGCCCGCGGGCCCAGCAGATCGCCGTCCCTGGTGACGACTGTCGTCTGGGGGTGGCAGGCGAGGACCTGCCCGGCCACCCCCAGATCGTCCGCGACGACGGTGTCTGCGAGAAGATCCCGGACCGCGGCCTCATAGCGTGCATCGACCACCGTGACCAGGTCGAACGCCGGAACGGATCCGGCAGGCAGCCCATTTCCGGACAAGGCTTCCCCGGATGGCTCCCCGCGGTCGGTGCGCGGTGGGTCTGCCGCCACGAGCGCCGCCCGGCCGGCGTCCGATCCGCGCAGCCAGCGCAGCGCCGCGAGAGCATCCTGCGGGGCGCCCACCAGCAACGCGTCCGCGGCCGGACCCAGTGCCGCCGCGATTGCCGCCTGTGCGCCCGGCGCGACGGTGACGAAGCTGGCCAGCCGCCCGATGATCTCGACCGACGGATCGAGCGGCGGGAGCTCGACGACGGTGTCCGGCTCGTCGCGGCGGGCACCGCGCCCGTGCCGCTTCTTCCCTCCCCGCCCCTGGCGGCCGGCCTCGGTGGCAGTGGATGTCGTGGATCCGGCGCGCGCTGCCGTGGCTGCGACCGTCGCGGCGACGGTCGGCGGGTCGGCGGCGGTCGCCGGTTCGGAGGCGGACAGTTCGGAGGTGGACGCCGTCTCCGGATCGTCCGGACGAATCCCCGCCGCCGCGCGTTCGCTGGCCGTCACGGCCGCGGTCAACAGTGCGCTGGCGCCGTCAGCAGGAGCGAGGGACAGTTCGAGGGCTTCCCGGCGCGCCTGCCAGGAAGCCCGGTCACGCTCCGCCGCGCGCTCGGCGTCGCGGAGCGCATCCAGGCGTTCGCTTGCCGCGCCGTGCACGACAACGGCCTCGCCGTGCCGTTCGGCCAGCTCTTCCCGTGCGGTCTCGATCCGCGCAAGCTCCGCGTCGAGCGCCGAGCGGGAACCCGCAGTCTCCTCGTCCCGCGCGTGCGCTGCCTGCAACGCCTCGGTCATCCGGATGATGTCGGCCTCGGCGGCCGCGGCACGCGAACGGGCCGCTTCCACCCGCCCCGCGAGCCGGGCCAGGGTCTCGCGGTGATCCGACGCCGCCTTCGCGGCGGCGAGCAAGGCTTTCTCCTCCTGTGCCAGCAGCTCTTCGAGGGAGCCCCGGCGGGCCATCACCTCGTCGAGAGTCTCACGGTCCAGCTCCAGCCGCTCGGTCAGCGCGAGCTCCTGTTCCCGGACCGCGATGGCCTCCTGCTCGAGCTCCTCCGGGTCACGGCCGCCTCGGTGCTCCTCGGCGGCCCCCAGCAGCCGCGACCGCTCGGCCGCGAGCGATCGGCTGCCCCGCAGCCGCTCCCGGGCGGAAGCGAGGCCGTACCAGGTCTCCGCCGCCCGCGCCGCCCGCGGCACGGCCGCGGCGAGCTGGGCCTCGAGTTCCGCCTCCCGCCGCTGGCCGTCGGCCAGCACCCGCTCGGTCCGCGTGACGCGGGTCCGCAGCGCCTCCTCGTCCGCCGCGTCGGAGACGATCGCGGCCCGGGACGCGGCGAGGTCGTCAGCCAGCAGCCGCAGCCGGGCGTCGCGCAGGGCAGCCTGGATCACTCCGGCCTTGCGGGCGATCTCCGCCTGGCGGCCCAGCGGCCCGAGCTGCCGTCGCAGCTCGGCGGACAGGTCGGTGAGGCGCGTCAGGTTCGCCGCCATCGCCTCAAGCTTGCGCAGCGCCTTCTCCTTGCGCTTGCGGTGCTTGAGGACGCCCGCCGCCTCCTCGATGAACGCTCGGCGGTCCTCGGGGCGCGCGTGCAGCACGGCATCGAGCTGGCCCTGCCCCACGACCACGTGGAGCTCGCGCCCGATCCCGGAGTCACTCATCAGCTCCTGGATGTCCAGGAGGCGGCAGGTTGTGCCGTTGATGGTGTATTCGCTCTCGCCGCTGCGGAACATCAGCCGCCCGACGGTCACCTCGGAATACTCGATCGGCAGCGCGCCGTCAGTGTTGTCGATCGTCAGCAGCACCTCGGCGCGGCCCAGCGCGGGGCGGGACGGCGTGCCGGCGAAGATGACGTCCGACATCGTGCCGCCACGCAGCGCCTTGGCGCCCTGCTCGCCCAGCACCCAGGCGATCGCGTCGACGACATTGCTCTTGCCCGACCCGTTGGGGCCCACGACACAGGTGATGCCGGGCTCGAGATGCAAGGTGGTCGAGCTCGCGAAGGACTTGAAACCCCGCAGGGTGAGACTTTTGAGATGCACCGGGCTCCGGGCGGCGGAGGGACGAAAAGTCGTGGCCGGGCCGGCAACCGCCGGCCCGGACGAAGATCAGTCGACATTCGACCCGCTCATGGTACCGAGCGAGGCCCCGCACCCCGCTCAGG
This sequence comes from Parafrankia sp. FMc2, assembly GCF_041008525.1. Taxonomy (NCBI): domain Bacteria; kingdom Bacillati; phylum Actinomycetota; class Actinomycetes; order Frankiales; family Frankiaceae; genus Parafrankia; species Parafrankia sp. FMc2. The sequence continues at coordinate 65,446 of NZ_JBFLUG010000011.1, forward strand.
CACCCCGGACACAGGTCGGGTGACCTGCGACATTCCGCCTGCAGCAGCTCCCCGCCATCGCAACGGCCGCCACGAACGGCCGCCAGCTCGGCGCAGCTACGCCCGGCGTCAGGAGCTCACAGCGCACACAGGCGCGAACCGCCAACGTGTGCGACAACTCGGACACACCCGTCGCCGGACACTCGACACCGGGCCCGGACCCTCCGCGGATCAGTCGGATCAGCAGAAGACCGGCACCTCGGATGACTCACCCGGAACGACAGAAGCCACTCCAAGTGACACTACGACCACTTCTAGTGATCGAAAAATGGCACAACAAGGCCTCGCCGCGCCGAGCACGCCCCCTCCTCGCCGAGAACAAACCCCCAAGGAGGCAGCACTGGGCATGAAGGATCCCTGCCCGGCAAGAGACAAGGGGCCCTCACCGTGCACGACATTGCATATGGGGCACCCGAAGTGCCCGGGATGTGTGTACCTGCGGAGCCGGATCAGGTGAGCGCGGGCTCGACCTCGAGTGAACGCACGTCAGCGGGGACGTCGACCCCGTCGACGAGTGCCTCGTTCACTGCCCGGACGCGCGCGAGCTCAGCCTCAAGCTCCGCCACCCGGGCACGAAGACGGCGTACCTCGTACGAGAGACGCATGTCGCTGCCAGAACCGACGTGGCCGAAAAGGGCCTTCGCCATGGTGATGGTCCTCCACGATGAGTGACCTAGCGGGATGTTGGGGCGACGAGATCAGAAGGATCAGAGCGCGCCCCAGAGAATGACCTAAGAATCCCACGCCAGGCGACCGAAAGTCAAGAGCATGCCACAAGCCCCACGCACGGTCCGCCGAACATCAGAAAATCGCCGCTGTCGTACACCTCACGGGACACATGACGCGGGACCAGACGCAGCAGGTTCGTCCGCGCTTCGTCCATGTGGCGGCGTCGACACCTGGCTTGTTCGGCGCCCGCCGCCTCCCCCGATCGGGCCTGCCACCAGCAACGATCATCTGCAGGCGCAGGGAAAGCAGGTCGCGACCCCACATCCAGGCGCAGCAATGATCGCATCGTCGCCACTGTGATCGCATGGTCTCGTTGAGCAAAAGCAGACTTGCGCCAACGCGGCCTTCTCTGTGAAGTTCGACTCCGTTCGCGCGGACGTCGCCGCGGTTTACTCACTCGTTCAATCGAGCCCGGATGCGCGTTCAGCGCCGAAGGAACCCGTCCAATCCGCCCCGCGGGTCACTCCATACATGATCGACGCGATCCGTGCGCCCCGGGGTGTGCCCGGTCACGAGCAGCTCCAGCAGCGCCTCGCAGGCTCCCCGCTCGCCCTCGGCGATCACTGCGACCGCACCATCCGGCAAATTCGTCGCAGACCCGACAAGACCCATACGGCGCCCCTTGGTACGCACGTAGTCACGGAACCCGACGCCCTGAACCAGACCTTCGACCCGCGCGGTGAGGCGGACCACGTCCCTGCCGGAGGCGCCCTTCGTCTCGCGAATCTCGTTCATCGGAGCGGTAGGGTACTAGCCATTGTGGACACCATGTACATCGAGAGCGCGCAGCTCAACAGGGGCACCGAGGCCACCCTTCCGGCGGGGCGCGATCCGGGGACGCCGTCGAACGGCAGCACCGTTGGTGATCATGTGCGCATCCCTGGGCGATCAGGGCGGCGACGGTCGCTGGCGTGCATGGCCGCCGTGTGTTCGATGGGGGTCGCACTCCTCCTCTCCGGCTGTGGTCAGAACTTCGAGCAGGACGGCGGAGTGATCCCGGTGCCGCACGCCAGCACCGAGGGCTCCACTGTGACGCCGGCCGCCGTGCCGTCCGAGCCGGTGATCGGCCCGGGCTACGCACCGCCCCGCGGTGAGCGCCCGACGCAGACCGCCGTCCCCAACCTGCCTGGTGGCAAGCTGTAGGTCAGTCAGGCTGATCGGCGTGGCTTCACCGCCACGCCGATTCGATCAGATTTCCGCTCACGCCGTCCGCACCTGGGCTCGTCTTCCAAGGCGGAGTCGAGTCGTGCCCCGCGCAGGTCACCCGCTCCCGCCGGTCAGCCGAGCTCTGGTCTCGCTCCGCGCCGCGCCGGTACGCGCCGCCCCTCCCCCAGATCTGCCCGTTGACCGGCCCGATAGCCGTCACGGCCGCCCGATCCCGAGAGCTGACGCGCCCGGGTCGTGCGCAGGCGCGGGTAGACGCGCGCCAGGTGAGCGTCGACGACACCCTCCCTGCTCGCCAGTACCACGGCGACAGACCGCCGCTCGGGCGTTCCGTCCGCCGCCGGCGGCTTCTCGGCTCCCTCGGCGCGGCGGCGCGCCGCCTCCTCGGCCTGGGCGAGTCTGTCTCGCACCGCGACGGAGAACCCCGCCATCCAGGATCGCCGGAAGGCCCGCGGGTCCTCCCAGCGGGGTGGGTGCACCGCGGCGAGGCCGTGCGCCTGCTGGACGAGCAGCGACGTGAACAGCATCTGCACACGTTCGATGTCACCTGCCATGCCGAACAGGTGAGCCGCGTGGGCCGTGCCCGAGCCCGCGGGTTGCGTGCGGTGGACGAGCCGGCAGCCCAGCGGGTCCGCCACGCTGGCGAGCAACGAGATCTTGTCCCGCGCGTAGGGCGCGTCGATGCCCATCACGACGTCGCCGGCGACAGCACCCGCTGGAGCGGCGTCCTCCAGCAACGCACGGTCGATCCCGTACTGGGCGATGAGCTCCGCGGCCTTGGCGTTGTAGTTCTCCCGAGCCGCGTCGGGCAGGCCCTCGGCCTCCGCCATCGCCAGCAGCTTGCGGACGCGGCCAAGCAGAGCATCGGGATTCATGGCGCCTCCGTCCACGGTCCTCCTCCGGAGTGGATACCAGAAGAGGACACCGTCTGTACGGCCTCGCCGAACCCGGGACGACAGCCTGCCGGTGGGGCTCCCTCACGGAACGCCTTCAGCCGGCTTCCACCGTCAGCCCCCGGTCACGGCCATGAACGAGGCTGAATCGAATGTGTGTTCGACTTTACCATCGCGCACGGCGCGGCCTCGGTTGGCACACCGGGCAGGTGAAGCTGGAGCGGTTCATGAACGCGTCCCGCTGGATGAGCCCCCCGCACCGCGAGCACTCCTGGCCGCCGCGTCCATAGACCGTCAGGGATCGCTCGAACAGGCCACTGACACCCTCGGTCGAGACGTACAGCCGGTCGAAGGACGTCCCACCCGCGGCAAGCGCCGCCGTCATCACCGTGCGGACGGCTTCAAGCAGGCGGATGGCCTCCGCCCGGGTCACCGACTCGGTCGGGCGGGCGTAGTGCAGGCCGGCCGCCCAGAGTGCCTCGTCAGCGTAGATGTTGCCGACACCGCTGATCAGCGTCTGGTCGAGCAGCGCGCGTTTGAGGCCGGTCCGGCGCCGGCGCAGCGCGGCGACGAAGTGATCGGGGTCGAACTCCGCGGAGAGGGGATCTGGCGCTATGTGGGCGATGGTCACCGGCAGCTCCGAACCCGGGACGACACAGAGGCCACCGAACGTCCGCTGATCGACGAAGCGCAGCTCACGCCCGCCGTCGGTGAAGCGAAGACGAACGCGCAGATGAACCTGATCCGGGCTGTCCGCGGGGACCACGAGGAGTTGCCCGCTCATCCCGAGGTGACCCAGCAGCGCCTCGCCGGCGTTGTTCGCCTCGTTCACGCTGCTCACACCACTCACACCGTTCACGGCGGCCGGGCTGAGGCCCAGCCACAGGTACTTGCCGCGGCGCGACGCGGAGACCATCGTCCGCCCGGCCAGCGTGGCCTCGAAGTGATCGGCACCGGCGGCGTGACGACGGACGGCCCGGGGGTGGCGCACCTCCACCTGCGCGATCGTCCGGCCGACCACCCCTCGTTCCAGCCCGCGCCGGACGACCTCGACTTCCGGAAGTTCAGGCATCACCGGTGGCGCGCGCCGCGGAAGCGATCATCGGGGCTCGCCCGCCCTGGCCCCTGCGTCTCCGGCCGGAGTGCCGACAGTGGTGGCAGTGCTGTCGCCGGCCGCGTCTACCGGGCGCTCTGCGTCCTGACGCAGTTCGGCTCCAGCGCTCTCGGCCGACCGCTTCTCCAGCACGGCGAAGGCCGTAGCCGCGGCCCGCTGCTCGGCTTCCTTCTTACTACCGCCCTCGCCCTCGCCGAGAACCTCACCGGCGACCCGCGCGAAGGCAGTGAACCGTTTTGCGTGATCCGGGCCGGCCTCGGTGACCACGTAGTCCGGCGGCCCGAGCCCGAGCAGCGCCGTCTGTTCCTGCAGTGAGGTCTTCCAGTCCAGGCCCGCGCCGCGGCCGGCTGCCTCGTCGAGCAGCGGGTCGAACAGCCGGTGGACGAAGTCGGAGGCGACGTCGAGGCTGTTCGAGAGGTAGACCGCGCCGATCACGGCTTCCAGCGTGTCCGCGAGGATGCTGGGCTTGTCCCGCCCGCCGGTCGCCTCCTCGCCGCGGCCGAGCAGCAGGTACGGCCCGATTCCGGTCGGGCCGAGGCGCCGTGCCACCTCGGCGAGCGCGCGCATGTTGACCACCGAGGCACGCTGCTTCGCCAGCTGGCCCTCCGGCAGATCAGGGTGGCGGCGGAACAGCGCTGCGGTCACGATGAGCCCGAGGACCGCGTCGCCCAGAAACTCCAGCCGCTCGTTGGTCGGCAGGCCGCCGTTCTCGTAGGCGTAGGACCGGTGGGTCAGCGCCCGGTCGAGCAGCTCCGGATCGACGTTGACCTGCAACGCTTCGACGAGCCCTTCCCGCGGCGGGGGAACCGACTGAGCCCGGCTCATCAGGACAGCCCCGCCAGCTCCCGGCGGCGCTCGACGAGCGTCGCCATGGCGTCACGGACCGATCCGGCGAGCCCCGCACGCACCGCGCCGACCGCCGCACCGACGGCCGCGGGCAGCGCTCCCGGCGGTACCGGTCCGACCACGGGCAGGTCACCCACCCGGACGGCTGTCCCGTCCACTCCCAGCACGATCATTCCCCCCTGAGGTTGCGAAGTGTCCGCCTGCCCCGGAGCTCGGCCCGGCCCGTCCGGCGCCCCGCCGATGGACGGCCCCAGCGCGGCGAGCAGGACGTCCCCGGTGAACCCGTCGGTGACGACGACATCGGCTCCCGCCCCGGTGAGGAGCCTGTCGGCGGTCACCGGCCCGACGAAGTCGACGCCGAGCGAGGCCAGCAGATCGCCGGCGGAGCGGCGCAGCGGGTCGAGCAGCGCCGGACGCGCCGACAGCAGACCGACCCGCGGACTGTCGACGCCGTGCCGAGCCCGGGAGAGACGGGCCCCGACCAGGGCGAACTGAGCGAGCTCATCCGCGGTGACGTCAACCGAACCCCCGGCATCACACAGGACCACCGGCCTGCCGGTGGGACCGAGACCGCCAGGACTGAGGTGGAGGGTGACAGCCGCAGCGGCCCTGGTAGCCCCCGGGACGAGGCCAAAGGTGAATCTGGCCGCGGCCAGGACGGCCTCCAGGGGCGCCAACGACACCATCGCGTCGGCCTGCCCGTCCCGCACGAGCCGGGCAGCGATCCGCACGCCGCTGTCGCGGCGGGCACGGACTTCACGCAGCGCGTCCGGACCCGGTGCCACGCCGCGTCGGGCGTCGACCAACCGGACACGCCCACCGGAGAGAAGCCCCCGCGCGGCGGCCACCGGTTCGACGTCGCCCGTGGGCGCCACCACGGTCAGCGTCAGCTGCGGATCGCCGGCCAGCGCAGTGATCAGCTCGTCGAGGGCACCTTCCGGAGGAAGACCCTCACCGACCAGGTCGACAGCGATGCGCGCCACACTGTCGTCAGACGTCGAGCACCTGACGATCGTTGTAGCGACCACAGGTCGGGCACGCGTTGTGCGGGCGGATCACATGGCCACGGGCGCACTTCGCCAGCGTCGGCACCTTGGCCTTCCACTGCGCGCGACGAGACCGGGTGTTGCTGCGCGAGGTGCGCCGCTTCGGGACGGCCACTAGTCCTTCTCCTTGTTCTCGGTGATGGCGGGATCCGCGGCGAGGCCGGACAGCGCCGCCCATCTTGGATCCTGCCGGTTATGGGAATGGTCCGGGCCGACCTCGTCGAGGCGGGCGCCGCAGTCGACGCACAGGCCGGCACAGTCCGGACGGCAGACCGGCGACAGCGGCAGGCTGAGCACCATCGCGTCACGCACCACCGGCCCGATGTCGGCATGATCGTCGACAAGGACTCCGATGTCGTCCTCGTCCTCGGTCTCGACCACCCGGTCGGGGTAGTAGAACAGTTCCCTGATCTCGACGGATGCCGTGTCGCTGACCTCATCCAGGCAGCGGCCGCACTCCCCCGACAGCGGCGCCGTGACGACGCCGCTCACCAGGACTCCCTCCATGACCGACTCGAGCCTCAGGTCGAGCGCCACCGTGGCGCCCGCGGGCACCCGCAGCATCTCGGTGCCGAAGTCGGACGGCTGGACGATCGTGGTCTCGACACGACGAAGCGAACCCGGCCGGCGGCCGAGTTCACGGGTGTCAAGCACGTAGGGACCCCGAGGGGCGCGTCGACGTACTCGTTGTGTGGTCATGGCTGTCACAGCAGATGTTCTCACGTCGCGGTCGTTGCGGGACTGACCAGAGAGCAGGGAACCGATCGTACCGATCGGAGATCGCCCGCCCCACCCCTCCCGGCAGCCGGCGGAGGCCAGCGACGAGCGGCCGGCGAACCCGCCGGCCAGCCCGGGCCGGCGTGGAACAGACCGGATCCGGACGGGAGTGCGCACCCACGTCACCGGGCACGGACAACCAGCCTATCCGATCGGCGCTCCGGCACCCGATGTCAGCCGGACATGACCCGTCATGCCGCCGCGCGCCGCCGGCATCCCGCCCCATTGCTCCCCGCGCTGGGAGAGCTCGGCCTCCGGCGCCGTGGCGGCCCTCCCGGGGGCGCCGGCCAGGCCGACGCCACCCCTGGGCCCGTCGGCGTCGAAATCTGCCGCGTCGGCGCGGGCCGGCTCCTCCAGCTCGCCGGCGGGCCCGTAGCCGGCGGGCCCGTAGCCCCCGGACTCCCCCTGCCGGGGAACCATCACGTGCTGATCGCCACCGGCCCAGCCGCCGGCCGGTCCGGCCCCGCCCGCACGCGCCCCACCCACGCCCATCTCGGCTCCGGACGGGTCAGCCGAGCCGACCATGCCGCGAGCACCGGCCGCACTGGCCGCACTGGCCATCGCCGCCCGCGAGGCGAGGCGCTCCCGCCCCCGGGTCACCGAGATGAGCGTGCGGTCGAGCAGCTCCTCGAAGCCGGCGAGCTTCCCGTCGACGTAGGCGTCGATCTGGCTACGCATGTCCTCGGACTCCCGGCGGGCGGCAGCCATGATCGACGCCGCGTCCGACTGGGCCTGGACCACGACGGCGCTGCCCGAGGCAAGGCGTGCGCCCTCCCGGCGGCCGTCGGCGACGATGGCCGAGGCCTGGCGGTGCGCGTCATCGATGATCGACTCGCTGTCCGCCAGGATCCGGTCGGCGTCCGCGAGCCGCTCGGGCAGCCGGGCCCGCAGATCCTCCAGAGCCTCCAGCATCTCGGCCCGGTTGAGCACGCAGGACGCCGACAGCGGCATCGCCCGCGCACCCTCGACCAGGGCGATGATCAGATCGAGGCGCTCAGCGAGATCGTCCATGACCGGTAGGTTACGACCGGTCGCCGGGGCACCCGGTAGCGACACTCCGCTAACGCACGTGGACCGACCACGGAGACACAGAAGCCCGAAATCAGCGCAACGTGACGCTTCGACCGCAACCCGCACGTATCACACGGATGCGGCAACCCCCGAAGGGCCAGCCTCCCGACCCGCGACGAGCACCGCGGACAGGGAGGGTGGCCGGACTCCGAGGGTGGGTGCTTACGAGGCCGAGCGGTCGCGCAGTCCCTTGAGCACGATGTCGGGCACCAGGCCCGACACGTCGCCGCCGTAGCGCGCGACCTCCTTCACCAGGCTCGACGAGAGGAACGCGTACTGCGGGTTGGTGCTCATGAACAGCGTCTCCACTCCCGCCAGCGAGTTGTTCATCTGCGCCATTTGGAGCTCGTAGTCGAAGTCGCTCACCGCACGCAGGCCCTTGACGATGGACTGGACCCCCCGCACACGGCAGAAGTCGACCAGCAGGCCATGCGACGTGTCCACGACGACGTTGGTGGGCGAGTCGGGATGACTTCGCACCGCCTGCCGGATGAAATCCATCCGCTCGTCGATCGTGAACAGGGTGGCCTTCGTCTTGTTGATCCCAACGGCCACGACGACCTCGTCAAAGAGCCTGCTGGCCCTGACGATGATGTCGAGGTGACCATTGGTGATGGGGTCGAACGATCCAGGACAGACTGCCCTCCTCATGATCGATTACCGTACCAGAGGACACCCTCTCCGTACCTGCGCTCACGGAGCGCGACAATCCCGTCAGGCCAGGTCACGGGCGCCCCCCGGGCTGCCCGCTCGACCACGCAGACACCGCCTCCCGCCAGCCACCCGCCGCTGGCCAACCGCCCCAGCACGACGCCGACCTCGGCGTCGGGCAGGGCGTAGGGCGGGTCGAGGAAGACGACGTCGTACGGCTCGGCCGGATCGACCTCCACCACCCGCGTGACAGGCGAGCGGACCACCTCGGCGCCGGGCAGCCCGAGCGCCTCGACGTTGCGGCGCAGTACCCGTACGACGCCCGGATCCCTGTCGACCAGCAGGACGTGGGCCGCTCCGCGGGACAACGCCTCGAGGCCGACGGCACCGGAGCCCGCGTAGAGATCAGCCACCCGGGCGCCAGTCAGGTCGATCAGGGTCGCCAGGGTGTTGAACAGACCTTCCCTCGTCCGGTCGGACGTCGGTCTCGTCGTGCCGCCCGGTGGCACGACCAGGCGCCGTCCACCGGCCCGCCCACCCACGATCCGCGTCACTGCCGGGTCAACCCTTCTCCAGGAAGGCCACACTCGTCTCGTCCAGCGCCTCGGCGAGCTGGCGGCGCAGCACCGGGAGCGACCGGAGCTCGGGATCCTCGGCCACGATCGTGGCGGCCTCCTCGCGCGCGGCGAGAATGAGGTCCTCGTCCCGCAGCAGCTCCAGCAGGCGCAGGGATCGGCGGCCGCCCGACTGGGCGGCGCCCAGGACGTCGCCCTCCCGGCGTTGCGCCAGGTCGAGCAGCGCCAGCTGAGCGCCATCCGTGGTCGAGGCGACGGCGCGCAGCCGCTCGGCGGCCGGCGCCGCCGCCTCGACGCAGGTCTGCAGCAGACAGACACCGGGAGCCCGGCCACGCCCGACCCGCCCGCGGAGCTGGTGAAGCTGGGACACACCGAACCAGTCAGCGTCCAGCACGATCATCACGGTGGCGTTCGGGACGTCGACGCCGACCTCGATGACGGTGGTCGCCACCAGCACGTCGACCTGGCCCGCCGCGAAGCGGGTCATCACGTCCTCCCGGACCGCTGCCGGCATCCGCCCGTGCAGGCCCTCGACCCGCAGACCGGCGAGCTCCCCCGCCGCCAGCCGGGGCAGCGTCTCGGTGACTGTCGCGCCGACCCGCTCGCCGGGGCCGCTCTGTTCGCCGGCGCCGCCCCACGCGCGGTCGCCGTCCTGCCTGCCGGCGGCACCGGGCTCGGCAAGACCGGACTCGGCGTCGTCCTCCGTTCCCTCGCCGACCCGCGGGCACACCACGTACGCCTGGTGCCCGGCGGCGACCTCCTCCCGCACGCGCCCCCACATCCGTGTCATCAGCACCGTGTTCACCTCGGGGACGACGAACGTCGAGATCGGGGACCGGCCGGCCGGGAGCTGGTCCAGCACGGAGACCTCGAGGTCACCGAAGACCGTCATCGCGACCGTGCGCGGGATGGGCGTGGCGGTCATGACCAGCAGATGAGGAGGCCGGCGGCCGCGGGAGCGCAGCTCGTCGCGCTGTTCCACCCCGAACCGGTGCTGCTCGTCGACCACGACCAGCGCGAGGTCGCGAAAGGTGACATCCGCGCCGAGCAGCGCATGGGTGCCGACGACGAGGCCCACACTGCCGTCGGCGATCGCGGCGAGCGCCTCGCGCCGGGCCCGCGCGGGCATCGACCCGGTCAGCAGCGCGATCCGGGTCGCCGGGCCGTCGACGCCGAGTTCGCCGGCGCGGGCCCGGTCACCGAGCAGGGCGAGCAGGCTGCGGTGATGCTGGGACGCGAGCGTCTCGGTGGGTGCCAGCAACGCAGCCTGGCCGCCCGAGTCGACCGCCGTCAGCATCGCCCGCACAGCGACGACGGTCTTGCCCGAACCGACCTCGCCCTGCAGCAGCCGGTGCATGGGGTAGGCCTTGGCCATCTCCGCATCGATGGTCTCGCCGACCGAGCGCTGGCCTTCGGTGAGGTCGTAGGGCAGCCCGGCGTCGAAGGCGTCACGCAGCCCGCCGGGCCGGCCCGGCCGGGCCTCGGTCGCGACCAGCTCCGCCTGGCGACGGCGGCGGGCCAGGGCCACCTGGACCACCATGGCCTCGTCCCACTTGAGCCGGACGCGGGCGGCGGCCACCTCAGCCCGCGAGGCGGGCCGGTGGACGAGCTCGTAGGCCCGCCGAAGCCCGACCAGCCGGTGCCGGGCACGCACCGGGCCCGGCAACGGATCGTCGATCTCGCCGAGCGAGTCGAAGACCAGCCGCAGGCAGTGGACGATGGTCCAGCTCGCGACCTTGGCCGTGGCCGGATAGATCGGGACCAGCGAGCCGGCGAAGTCGACCGGCCGCTCGCCGGCCGCACTGGTCTCGCTGGCTTCGGCTCCGCCATCGCCGCCCCGCTCACCGCCGGGTTCCTCCGGGTCGGCGGGGCCGTCGAGCAGGTGCACCTCGGGGTGGATGAGCTGGCGGCGCCCCCGGAACTCGGCGACCTTGCCCGCGAACATCGCGGTCGTTCCGGGGACGAGCGCCTTGGCCCGCCACTGCTGGTTGAAGAAGACCAGGGAGAGCTGGCCGTTGCCGTCGGTGACGGTGATCTCCAGCCGGCCGTTCTCCCGCCGGCGCGCCCGCTCGGACGGGTCGCGCCGGGCCTTGTGCACGACGACCTTCGTGACCCGTGCCTGTACCGTGGCGATCTCACCCACCACGAGTTCGTTCAGGTCGGTGAGCTCGCCGCGCTCGTGATAGCGCCGGGGAAGATGGTTGAGGAGATCACCGATCGTCAGCAGATCCAGCTCGCTGGCGAGAAGCGCAGCGGAGCGGGCGCCGAGAGGCCCCTTCAGCGGCGAGTCGAGATCGAGCACACCATGCATAGTGCACCTGGCCACCGACAGTTCCCGCCGCCCCAGCCACCTTCGCCGCCCCAGCCACCTTCACGGCACCGGAGCGTGGCCCGCCGGGCTCGGAGCGGCACAGGGCATCGGCCCGCGCGGGCCGGCCCGTCGTGATTGGGCGTTGCTAGGGTAGCCTCACAGTCGACTACAGGCTAGAGCGGCCGGTGATTCCCGGCCATCGCTATTGACCCAATCGCTATTGACGGAGTGTTCTCGTGTCTTCGGTGTGTGACGTCTGCGGCAAGGGGCCGGGCTTCGGCATGTCGGTCTCCCACTCCCACCGGCGCACCCGCCGTCGCTGGAACCCCAACATCCAGACCGTCCGCGCCATGGTCGGCCGGACGCCCAAGCGGCTCAACGTGTGCACGTCCTGCCTGAAGGCGGGCAAGGTCAGCCGCGGCTGACCTGCACCGGTCAGCCTGATCGGCTGGCCAGGCGGGGCCCAGGAGCCCCGTGGTGGCGTCCTCGCCGGGCTGGTGAAACCCTGGCCGGTCGCACGGGCCCCGTAGCGCCGGGCAGGCAGGCATCGGCTACTGTCCCGGCATGGGAGCCTCCACGCGCAGGACTCGGCTCGTTCTTCTGTTCGGCGGGCGCAGTACGGAGCACGCGATCTCGTGCGTGTCGGCCGGCGGAGTCCTGCGGGCTCTGGACCGGTCCCGTTATGACGTGATCCCGGTCGGTATCGATACCGAGGGCCGCTGGGTCGTCGTGCCCGACGACAGCCCCACCCTCACCGCGGCGGGTGCCGACCTCCCCACCGTCGACGCGACGGCCGGTCTTGGCGTGACCCTTCCGCCAGACCCGACCACCGCCCGCCTGCTGGTCCGTGACCCGGTGGCCACCCTGCGGGACCTGGGCCCCATTGACGTGGTCTTCCCTCTCCTGCACGGACCGTTCGGCGAGGACGGCACCATTCAGGGCCTGCTGGAGATGAGCGGGTTGCCCTATGTCGGCTCCGGCGTGTTCGCGAGCGCCGCGGCCATGGACAAGCACCACATGAAGCGCATCCTGGCCAGCGCCGGGCTTCCGGTCGGTCCCTACAGCGTCCTGCGGCCGGAACAGCGCCTCACCGAGGAGGACCGCGACCGGCTCGGGCTGCCGGTCTTCGTCAAGCCCGCGCGCGGGGGCTCCAGCATCGGGATCAGCCGGGTCGACGCCTGGGCCGACCTGGACACCGCGCTGAAGGCGGCCCGCGCCAGCGACCCCAAGGTGCTCGTCGAAGCGGCGGTCGGGGGCCGGGAGATCGAGTGCGGCGTGCTGGACCGCCTGGACGGCTCGGGGCCGGAGGCCAGCGCACCGGCCGAGGTCGTGGTGACGTCGTCCGCCGGCTTCTACGATTTCGAGGCGAAGTACGTCTCCGACGGTGCCCGCTTCGACGTGCCGGCCGCCCTGCCGGCCGCGATGAGCGAGCAGGTGCGTGCGACGGCTGTCGCCGCGTTCGAGGCGCTCGACTGCGCCGGGCTGGCACGGGTGGACATGTTCGTCACCCCCGCCGGGCAGATCGTCCTCAACGAGGTGAACACGATGCCGGGATTCACCCCGATGTCGATGTTCCCGCGGATGTGGGCGGCCAGTGGCCTCGACTACGGGCCGCTGGTGGACCGTCTCATCCAGCTGGCCCTGCGCGACGGCTCTGGTCTGCGCTGACCACGCAAGCCGCCGGCGTGGCAGGAGAGGGGCCATGGCCAGCCCGGGCAAGGGGCCCCGCGCGGGCGCGGCGGGGCGGGGCGGCCTGGTCAGGCCGTGGTGGCGCGGGTGTGCGCGCTGACGGCGGCAGCCAGCGCCACCAGGACCTCGAAGGCCTGCCGGTCCGCCGGCAGGGTGACAACGACCTGGGGTGCCCTGGTCGGGGTCGAGTACCGGATCCGGTCACCGACGTCCTCCGAGAACCAGCCGACCCCGTCGACCTCGGAGAGCAGCGAGGTTGGCTGGTATCCGGCCGCGACACCCGAGGCACCGCAGGTGACAACGACCGGATCCGGGCCGAACGCGGCCGCTGTGGCGACGGGAGGCTCCACCTCTCGACGCTCGAGGCCCTTGCCCAGCGAGCCGGGCAGGGCGCCCGCCAGTGCCGAACAGGCAGCCTGGTCCTCAGCGGCCGGGGTGGGCACTCCCGTGATCGACACCGGGCCGGGCCCACCACAGGCGGTGAGCGACGCCGCCGCGAGACAGGCGAAACCGGCAAGGCGGGACGGCAACGACCGCCCCCTCCATCTCGCGCCGGTTCCTTCTCCTCGCACCCCACGCTGCCCCAGCGACCCACACCGGCGCACGCCGCCGTCGCCTCCCGTGATGACGTTCAGTAGCCCGCCGTCAGAAGTGGACCACGGGACAGGTCAGGGTGCGGGTGATGCCGTCCACGGCCTGGACCCGGGACATCACGAGCTTGCCCAGGTCATCCACGCTTGACGCCTGTGCACGCACAATGACGTCATATGGGCCGGTCACATCTTCGGCCTGGGTGACCCCCGGGATCTGCTCGATCTCCTTGGCCACCGATGCCGACTTGCCGACCTCGGTCTGGATAAGGATATACGCGTGTACCACAGACGCTCCCTCGTCGGACGTCGACAGCCCGTCGAGCAGACACGGGCTGACAGAAGGTAACAGGCAAACGGGCCGGATGAGAGGGTCTGAGGCGAGGAATTTGCTCTGATCGCCCGACTGACGCGGAGGAACCGCGCCCCACCGGCGGTGAACTCGGCCTTTGGCGGCCTCTCACCCCCGCTCCCACCCGCACTGTGAGGATCCCCACGCATGACCCCATCAGTACGGCGGGTACCCGCCCCGCCACGGGTGCTGACCGTCGCCGGCTCTGATTCCGGTGGCGGTGCCGGCATCCAGGCGGACCTGAAGACGATGCTCGCACTCGGCGTGCACGGGATGAGCGCAGTTGTGTCGGTCACCGCACAGAACTCGGTGGGCGTGCACGGCGTCTGGGACCTGCCGCCCGAGGCGGTACGCGCCCAGATCCGCGCCGTCGCCGACGACATCGGCCTGGACGCCGTCAAGACGGGCATGCTCTCGTCCGCGGCGCTCGTCGAGACCGTGGCACGCGAGCTGGCCACACTCGGGGTGCCCAGCGTCGTCGACCCGGTCGGCGTCTCCAAGCACGGTGACCCGCTGCTGGCTGCCGACGCGGTGGAGGTGGTTCGCTCCGAACTCCTTCCCCACGCCACCGTCGTCACACCGAACCTGGACGAGGTGCGCCTGCTGACCGGCGTGGATGTTCACAGCGAGACCACGATGCGCAGGGCTGCCGAGGCCCTGCTCGCCTTCGGCCCCACCTGGGCCCTCGTCAAGGGCGGCCACCTGGCCGGCGACGCCGTGGACCTGCTCACTGACGGCTCGTGCGACGTCTGGCTACGCTCGACTCGGCTGCAGTGCCCCCACACCCACGGGACGGGCTGTACCCTCGCCTCCGCCATCGCCGCCCACCTGGCGCGCGGGGACGACGTCCCGACGGCGGCGCGGGCCGCCAAGAGATACGTGACCGGTGCGATCGCCGCAGGGTTCCCCCTGGGCGCCGGCATCGGCCCGGTGGACCACGCACACCTGACTCGGCACAGCCGACCCGGCACAGCCGACTGACCCGGCACAGCCGACCCGGAGCTCGCGGTGGACCCGCCGGGCTGCCGTTGACAGCAGCTGATGTTCCCACAGCGCGAGATTCGAACACACTTTCGAATCGACGTCCAGCGGGCACGCCCGTGGGCCTCGCGGAGCCGATCCGGGCGTCTGATTGAATCTCCCCGGCCACAGCTGGAGCGCTCGCACAGCGGGCCCGGACGCACCATGCGATGTGACGCATCTCAAACCCTGGCGCAATCGACCCACCGTCGTGGAGGCAGCCCGTGAGGGAAACCAGTACCAGCATGATCACTCCCCCGGGCGCTGACCAGCACTGGTACACGATCGTCGGTGGCGCGCCGCTGACCGGGTCCGTGGAGGTCTCCGGGGCGAAGAACTCGGTCACGAAGCTGCTCGTCGCCACCCTGCTCACCCCCGAGCCGTGCACCCTGACCAAGGTGCCGCGCATCGTCGAGGTGGACGTCGTGCTCGGCATGCTCGCCGAGCTGGGCACCCAGGTCGAATGGCTGGACGCGCACACGGTGCGGGTCGCGACGCCACGGATCGTCGACGCGTCGCTCGCCGAGGCCTACTCCGGGGTCAACCGGATCCCCATCCTGATGATGGGCCCGCTGCTGCACCGGGTCGGCGAGGCGGTCGTTCCCCTGCCCGGTGGGTGCCGGATCGGCAAGCGCCCGGTCGACTTCCACCTGCGCGGACTGCGCGCGATGGGTGCCGAGATCACCGAGCAGCTGCGCTCGGTCGAGGTCAAGACACTGGGTCTGCACGGGGCGCACGTGACGCTGCCGTTCCCGAGCGTCGGAGCGACCGAGAACCTGCTGCTCGCGGCCGTCCGCGCCAAGGGCACCACGGTGATCTCCAACGCCGCAGTGGAGCCCGAGATCATCGACCTCATCCTGTTCCTGCAGCAGATGGGCGCGCTGGTCGACGTCGAGGTCGACCGCACGATCGTCGTACAGGGCGTCGAGGCCCTGCACGGGGCGACGCACGCGCCGATCCCCGACCGGATCGAGGTCGCCTCGTTCGCCGCGGCGGCGGTCGCGACGAACGGCCGGGTGGACGTCGTCGGCGCCCGCCAGGAGCATGTCGCCACCTTCCTCAACCACCTGCGCCGGCTCGGCGGCGAGTTCGAGGTCAGCCCGCACGGCCTGACGTTCCGGCGGGCGCGCGAGCTCACCGCGACCCACGTCCAGACCGACGTCCACCCGGGTTACATGACCGACTGGCAGCAGCCGCTGACGGTCCTGCTCACCCAGGCCAAGGGCGTGTCGGTGATCCACGAGACGATCTACGAGGACCGGTTCGGCTACACCCGCCAGCTCAACGAGATGGGCGCGGACATCGCGCTGTCGACGATCTGCCTCGGCGGCAAGGGATGCCGGTTCGCCTCCCGCGACTTCGAGCACTCGGCCGTCGTCAGCGGGCCCACCCCGTTGCGCGGCACGGACCTGGAGATTCCCGACCTGCGGGCCGGCTTCGCCTACGTGATGGCCGCGCTCATCGCGGAGGGATCCAGCCTGATCCGCGGCACTCGTTTCCTGGAACGCGGCTACGAGGACCCGGTCGGCAAGCTCCGGTCGATCGGTGCGCTGATCGAGACCTGCCCGGCAGGCCCCCCCGCGCCGGATGTCGCCTCGGTGCCGGCCTCGGTGACGGCCTCGGTGACGGGCGCCGCGGCCGGCTGAGCGCCGCCAGCCGACTCCCCCGCGGTCAGGGGGTGCGGTACTCCGGGCCGGGCTCGCGGCTCATCAGGTCCTTCACCGCCTCCAGCGGCGGCAGGCCCTCGTAAAGCACCCGCTCGACCTGCCGGGTGATGGGCATCGACACGCCGAGGCGTTCGGCGAGGGCGAGCAGCGGCCGGCAGGAGCGGACCCCCTCGGCGACCTGGTGCTGCTGCGCGAGTACCTGGTCCAGGGTCATGCCACGGCCCAGCTTCTCACCGAACGTCCGGTTCCGTGACAGTGGGGAGCCGCAGGTGGCCACCAGGTCACCGAGCCCGGCCAGGCCGGCGAACGTCATCGGCTCGGCGCCCAGCGCGGCGCCGAGCCGGGTGGTCTCGGCCAGCCCCCGGGTGATCAGCGAGGCCTGGCTGTTGGTGCCGAAGCCCATGCCCTCCAGCATCCCGGCGGCGAGCGCGATGACGTTCTTCACCGCCCCGCCGAGCTCGCATCCGACGACGTCACCGTTGGTGTAGGGCCGTAGGTAGGGCGTCCAGCAGGCAGCCTGCACAGCGTGCGCGGTGGACGCCGAGGCGCTGGCGATCACGGTGGCGGCGGGATGTTCGGCCGCGATCTCGCGGGCCAGGTTCGGCCCGCTGACGACCGCGATGCGCTCCGGCCCGACCCCGGCGGTCTGCGCGATCACCTCGCTCATCCGTCGGCTGCTGCCGGCCTCGATTCCCTTCATCAGGCTGACGTAGACGGCCTGGGAGCCCACCAGCGGTGCCCAGTCGGTCAGGCAGGCCCGCAGCGCGTGCGACGGCACCGCCAGCACCACCAGGTCGGCACCGGGAAGTGCC
The DNA here is from genome assembly GCF_041008525.1 of Parafrankia sp. FMc2. Lineage (NCBI taxonomy): Bacteria > Bacillati > Actinomycetota > Actinomycetes > Frankiales > Frankiaceae > Parafrankia > Parafrankia sp. FMc2. Next base: position 82,792 of record NZ_JBFLUG010000011.1, read on the forward strand.
TGTTCGGGACGGATCGTGGCACGGACGAGGTCGGGCAGCCGGACGTTCGCGAGGTACCGGGGGTTCACGTGACGGGCGTTGATCGCGTCCGCGATCTCCTGGTCACGGGCGACCAGCGTGACCCGGGCGCCGGCGTCCCCGAGCACCTTGGCGAACACGGTGCCCCACGAGCCGGCGGTGAGCACTGCCGCGCGCCTCACCTGCCGCCTCCGGGGTGGGCCGTCGACCCCGCGTCCGACTCGCTACCGGACGCGGTGCCGGCCTCTGCACCGGCCGCGGCGTCGGCCGGAGCCACCTGCCGAGGCGGGATGACCTCCTGGCCCGGCCGGGGCATCACGGCCGGCCTCGAGGCACCGCGGATCCGCTCCAGTTCCGTGGTCAGCCCGGCCATCACCGCCTCGGTCACCTCGCGCAACAGCGGCGCCAGCCCGCCGGACCCGTGCTCGCCACCAGCCGACTGATCGCCGTCGGTCGCCATGGTCGGCCTGACCAGCGGTTCCGCCCGCGCGGCGAAACGGGCGAGGTCCACCGGCGGACCGGCATGGATCCGGACCTCGGGGCGGGCGAACAGCCGCAGCCGGCGCTCCCGCCCCCAGATGCGCTGGGCGCCCCACTGGGCCACCGGAATCACCGGCGCCCCGGTCGCGAGGGCGAGCCGCGCCACGCCGGTACGCGCCGGCCTCGGCCAGTAGTCCGGGTCGGTGGTGATCCCGCCCTCGGGATAGATGACCAGGGCCCGCCCGGCCCGCAGCGCCGCGATCGCGTCGCGCAACGCCTCCTGGGCGTTGGGATCCCGGCGGTGTACCGGGATCTGGCCGGCACCGGCCAGCACATGGCGCAGGATCGGAACCTCCCACAGATCGCTCGTCGCCATGAACCGGGGATTACGCCCAGTGGCGTACACATAGTGCGCGAGCAGGGGTGGGTCCACTGTCGAGAGGTGGTTCGCGACCAGGATGACGCCCCCCGACCCGGGGATGTTCTCCTGACCTGACCAGCGTCGGCGGGTCAGCAGCCACGACAGGGGCCGGATGACGGCCGCGGCGAACGCGATCCAGAACCCTCCACGCCACGGTCGTCTCATGAACGCGCAGTCTTGCTCAGTGCCGGGAACGCTGTCGAGTTCGCCTTCGTCCCGCCATGGCACGACATCCGCACGGCACCGCCGGGGACGCCCAAGGCCGGGCCCTCGAGGGCCGGGATGTCCTATCGTCGGCGCTGTGCAGCCCGCCGAGAGCACGCCGCCCTGGGTCGCGCTGGTGCCGCTGAAGCCGCTCGGAGCCGCCAAGTCCCGGCTGGACCATCCGGCGCGCCGCTCGCTGGCACTGGCGATGGCTCTGGACACCGCCGCCGCCGTCCTGGACGCCGGGAGCGACGCGGTGGGGGCGCTGATCGTCGTCACCGACGACCGCGCGGCCCGGGACGCGCTGACCGGCCTGGCCCGGGCGCGGGGGCTCGCCGAGCGGCTGCTGGTGACCGCCGACGAGCCGCGGGGCGGGCTGAACCCGGCGTTCGCGCACGCGGCGGCACTCGCCCGCGTCCTGTACCCGGGCTGGGGCACCGCCGCGCTGTCCGCGGATCTCCCGGCGCTTCGCCCGCAGCAGGTACGGCGGGCCCTCGCCGCCGCGCCCGTGGCCGGCCACGGCGTGCTGGCCGACGCGGCCGGCACGGGCACCGTCCTGCTCAGTGCCGCCGCCGGCACCGACCTGCACCCGAGGTTCGGCCCCGGCAGCTTCGCCGCACACCGGGATTCCGGCGCGGTCGACCTCACCCTGCTGCTCACCGACCAGGTGCCGGGTCTGCGCCGTGACGTCGACACGGTCGCCGACCTCGCGGTGGCCCGGGCGCTCGGGCTGGGCCCGGCCACCAGCAGCGTCCTCGCGGCCGCCCCGTCGCCCCGCAGCGCGGCGTGAGGGACGTCCCGGGCGGACCAGGTGGCCTCGGCGCGCTGCGGGTGGTGAGCCTCGCCCACGTGCACGACCCCGCGGTGACACCGGTGTTCCCGGGAGATCCGGAGTTCACCCTGACGACGGCGGCGACGATCGAGCGCGACGGCTACTACCTCCAGCGGGTGTCCCGCGGAGAGCACACCGGGACGCACTGGGGGGCACCCGGCCACTTCGAGCCCGGCGGCGCCCTCGCCGACGAGCTGTGCCCCGCCGATCTCTTCCTTCCCGCGGTACGGATCGATGTGCGTGCCGCCGTCGCCGCGGACCAGGACTACCAGGTGAGCATGGCCGACCTGGTGGCCTTCGAGCGTCGGCACGGGCGCATCCCGGCCGGTGCCGCGGTCATCGCCTGGACCGGGTGGTCGGACCGCTGGGGAACCGCGGCCTACCCGAACCTGGACGGGCAGGGCCGGATGCACCAGCCCGGCTTCAGCCTTGAGGCGGCCCGCTGGCTGATCGGGACGGGACGGCTCGGTCGGCGCGGGGCACTGGGTTCGGACACCTTCGGACCTGATCCGGGTCTGGACGCCACCTTCGCGGTCTCCCGGGAGCTCTTCCATGAACATCGCATTTCCCTGGAGAACCTGGCGAATCTTCAGGATCTCCCGGCGGCGGGGGCCTGGGTGCTCGCCGGCGGCGCGGTGAACCGGGCCGGGTCGGGCTCGGCCGCCACCGTGTTCGGCCTGATCCCCCGGCAACCATGCGCCGGCGGGCGCCGGATCCGGACCGTCCGCCATCAGGATGGCCGTCGCCACCGCTGAGGCTCATCGGCCCTGCCATCGCCGTCGGCCCTGCCATCGCAGCCGGCTCCGGCCCCATCGGCCCCGCCGGTGTTCTCGTCGATGCGGGCCAGGCCGGCCAGCGGACCCGGCCGGGCGAAGAGGAACCCCTGGCCGAGCTCGCAGCCGAGCCGGTCGAGCTCCACCAGCTGCGCCTCGCGTTCGATGCCCTCGGCGATCACGACCGCGCCGAGCGAGTGGGCGACGTCGATCATCGACCGCCGCAGGTTCGCGGAGCGGCTTCCGTCCATGGGCGCCTCGATGAGCGTGCGGTCCAGCTTGACGACGTCCACCGGCAGCCGGTGCAGCACCGCCAGGTTGGTGTTGCCGGAGCCCATGTCGTCCAGTGCGATCCTGACGCCGAGGCTGCGCACCTCCGACAGGACGTCCGCCGCGGCGCCGAGGTCGGTGATCCGGCTGGTCTCGGTGACCTCGACCACGAGCCGCCGTGGGTCGAGCCGGCTCGCCGCGAGCACCCGGGCGACGCTGTCGCGCAGCCTGATGTCGGTGATGCGGCTGGCTGACACGTTCACGTGCAGGCGCAGCCGGGAGCCGCTCGGGTAGGCCAGGGCGACCTCGGTGCAGGCCCTGGTGAGCACCAGGTCGTCGAGGAGCCCGACCATGCCGCCGCTTTCCGCCGCGGCGACGAACGTCCCTGGTGAGACCGGCCCGCGGCCCGGATCCGTCCACCGGGCAAGTGCCTCGAGCGCGACCGGGCGCCCGTCCCGCAGCCTGACGATCGGCTGGTAGTGGACGTCGAAGCCAGCGGAACGCCCGCCCCTGCGCAGCGCGGTGGCCAGCGCGTCCGCCAGGTGCGCGCCCGCGTCGGGCGAGGTCATCCCCGGCCGGTAGGTCACCAGGCGGTCCTTGCCCGAGCACTTCGCCACCTGCACGGCGGTCTCGGCGTGACGCAGCAGCGACTCCCCCGTCTCGTGGCTGCGCCGGGCCACGGCGAGTCCCACACTCGCGCGGATCGACCGCTGGCGGCCGCCGACCGACACCGGATGGCGCAACGCGGCCAGCACCCGCTCGCCGACCACCTCCGGCGACTCTCTCCCGCCGGCGAGCAGCACCGCGAACTCGTCCGCGCCGACCCGGGCGACCAGGTCGGACGTCCGCACACAGTGCCGTAGCCGGTGGGCGACGGTGCGCAGCAGGTGGTCGCCGGCTGCAGGCCCGAGGCTGTCGTTGAGGACGCTGAAGTCGTCCAGGTCGCAGTAGAGGACGGCGATCTCGGCGCCCGGGGCTGGCGCACCGGTGCGCCAGCTGTCGGTCAGGGCGCCGCGCAGCCGGTGGTGGAACAGCGCCCGGTTGGCCAGCTCGGTGAGCGGGTCGTGAAACGCCCGGTGGTGCAGCTCCCGCTCGGCGGCGTCGACGCGCAGCACCAGCCGCCGCCCCGTGCGGGCGGCGGCCAGCCGGTCCGCGACCATGCCCGCGACCAGGGCGGCCGCCAGCCCGACCTCGACGCCGTCGAGACGGTGGCCGCTGGCGACGCCGGTGAGGACCACCGCGGCCGCGGCGCCGGCCAACAGCGTGGGGACGACCAGGAACGCGCGCCGCTCGGTCACCTTCGCGGCGGCCGGGCGGCGGGTGGCGATGAGGATGAACGCGCACCCGGCGATCGGCACGACCCCGAGGAGGGCCGGGGGGGCGGCCGGCCCGGGCGTGCCCCGCAGCAGCGACGTCGACGCGGCGATCAGAACCAGCCCGACGGCCGCGGCGAGGATCCGGATCCGGTCGGTGAGCCGGCGCAGGGCGGACGCATGGAAGGACGCGAGTACCACCAGCATGGCGCCGGTCGGGTAGCCGAGCGCGATGGCGCGTTCCCACCCGTCCTGCGCCGCGGTCCGCAGTGCCGGGCGGATGCCCAGCGCCCAGCCGACGAGGATCACTGAGCAGACCAGCAGAAACCGGTCTGCCAGCCCGCCGGCACCGCCGCCGGGCCCCGGTGTCAGTGCGCCGAGAACGTCGGGGCCAGCGGGGGCGGAGCGGGCGGTGGCGGCGGTGAAGCCACCGCGGCCACCGTCGCCGGGGGTCCCGGCGGGCAACGGGGGCAGATCCGGCTGGTCGGGCGGGCGGCGCGGGCGGGCGGTCGGCGCGGCCGCGAGCGCGGCCAGGGCGAGCACCGGCATGGCCAGATAGCCGGCGTCGGCAGGGGTGGGCCGGTGGGGCCGCTGGCCGTCCCGCCCGTCGATGACCCACGCCGACTGGCCGGCGGCCCAGGCGACGAGGGCGGCCGCGACCCAGATCAGCCATCGGCCGTGGGCCCGCCCGAGCCGGCGACCCGTCCAGACGCAGCCCGCCGCGGCGGCCAGACCTGCCGCGATCGCGACACCGTCGAGCAACAGCGGCACGCCCGCCCCTCCTCCCCTGTGATCCGGTGGCGATCCGGTGGCCCGACCGGCCGCCCGGCCACTCACCCGGCCAGTCGCCCGATCCCGGGCAGGCTCCCCCTGCACACGCCGGCCGGGCAAGGTCGGCCAGCTGCGGCAGAGGTCATGGCGGCTGGTCGGGGCTGACGGCGCGTCGCGGGCCGGCGCCTCGGAGGTGATCCGGCCACTGCGAGGGGTCACTGACCGCGGCACACGGCCGCGGCACGCTCGTCGAAGTACTCCCGCGAACCAGGACATCCCATGCGTGGTCGACCATTCGACGCTGAGACACCAGCTCGGCGGAGAGCCCCACGCGTCACCGTATCTTGTGATCGGCCAAACACAAAGAGTGTCCACCTGTGGTGCGCGCGGCGCGTCGGTCCACCTTCACCCCGGGGCGCGGCGCTGGGGACCCCCAGATCGGACATCCGCTATCGGCCCGCGTCGGCGCACCTCGAGGACGTCCACCCGCTGGGTCGCGGTGAGGGCGCCGCGACCCGCGCCGACGTAGCGGCCCGAGGTGGGGGCGACGTCGTGATAGTCCCGGCCGACCGCGACCGTGACGTAGCGAAGGTCCGCGACCCGGTTGTGGCAGGGGTCGAACGCCACCGCCGCCGCGGCCGCCCCCCCGGGCGTCACCGCCACCGGCCCGTGTCCGGGCACGGGCACGGGCATGGGCACGGGTGCCGGCACCGGCGAGGCGTCGGTCCGGGCGCCCAGCGGGCCCAGGCCTCCCGCCCGGAGGATGCCGGCCGGCACCACGACCTCCACCCAGGCGTGCGAGGCACCCTCACCGAGCATGTGCCCCGAGACGTAGCGGGCGGGGATGCCGACTGCCCGGCACATCGCGATCATGACGTGGGCCTGGTCCTGGCAGACCCCGTGGCCGCCGGCGAGCGCCTGGGCGGCGGTCGTACCCACGTCCGTGCTGCCCGAGACGTACTCGATCCGCTGGTACACCCAGCCGCAGACGCGGCGGGCGGTGGCCACCGGGTCGCTGCCGGCCAGCGAGCGGGCCGCGTCGATCATGGTGGCGGTGGGCGTCGTGAGCGGGGTGGGGGCGAGCAGCCGCCGGCTGCTCAGCGCGGACGCGGGCAGCTCGGGCCAGCCGAGGTCCGCGAACCGTTCCACCACGAGGGTGATGTCGAAGTCCAGCGTCGGCGGGACCACGTCGACGCTGATGGTGGCGATCTGGAGGCCGTCGGGCCCACGAGCCCAGGTCGTCCGGGCGTCCGGGGCGGAGACCCGCAGGTCGACAGAGCGCCGCAGCTGCCCGCCGTGGCGGGGCGGCGGCACGGCTATGAGGCGGTGTTCCAGGTCCGTCGCGGCGCCGTCGTAGGTGTAGCGGAACCGCTGGCGGACCCGGTAGGTGACCTGCTCGGCACCGTCGAGTTCACCTGGCTCGGGGGCGGCATCCCCCGCCGCGACCGCCTCGGATGCTCGCGCCACGCCCTCGATCGTCGCCCGGTCCTGTTTCCCGCCCGTTAACGGAAACCGGGCCGGTTCCGCCGCGTCACCAAACAACGCCAACACGGAACATCATCATTGCCCGGACGACAGGCCTCATCCGCACGAAAACCTCACTTCGTCACACATCGCGGCTGCCGAGTTCACCGGGAGCTGGCAGCATGAGCAACCATGAGCGACCTCGTTGCGACCCGGCCGGACCAGCCGCAACGAAAAGCGCGGAGCGCGCTGCTGGAGCCCCTGGAGGCCCCTCGAACGCCGGCCCCGTCGGATCTTCCGCCGGACCGGTACATCAACCGGGAGAAGTCCTGGCTTGATTTCAACTCCCGCGTCCTCTCGCTCGCCGAGGACGTCGCCACTCCGCTGCTGGAACGGGCCAAGTTCCTGGCGATCTTCGCCAGCAACCTGGACGAGTTCTACATGGTGCGGGTGGCCGGGCTGATGCGCCGGGACGCGACGCGGCTCGCGGTCCGCTCCGCGGACGGGCTGACCGCCCGTGAGCAGCTCGATCTGATCAGCCGCACGACCGCCGAGCTGACCGCGCGGCACTCCCGCTGCTTCACCGACGAGGTCGCGCCATCGCTCGCCCACGCGGGCATCACGATCAAACTGTGGCATCAGCTCGGGCCGTCACAGCGGGAGGGGCTGCGGAACTACTTCCACGAGCAGATCTTCCCGGTGCTGACGCCGCTGGCCGTCGATCCCGCCCACCCGTTTCCGTACATCAGCGGCCTGTCGCTGAACCTCGCCGTCGCTGTCCGTGCGCCCGGGGGGGAATCCGAACGTTTCGCCCGGGTGAAGGTTCCGCAGAACGTTCCGCGGCTGATCCGGGTGGGCCCCGACGAGCCCGCGGGGGAACGCCCCGGCGGGGAGATGATCCGGCCCGCGCAGGACGACTCCACCGCCTGCTTCGTGCCACTCGAGGAGGTCATCGCGGCCCATCTCGGGCAGCTTTTCCCGGGTATGGAGGTCGTCGACTCGCACCTGTTCCGGGTCACCCGCAACGCGGACCTGGAGGTCGAGGAGGACGAGGCCGAGGACCTGCTGCAGGCGCTGGAGCGCGAGCTGGCACGGCGCCGGTTCGGGCCCGCCGTGCGCCTCGAGGTCGACGCCGACATCGACGAGGACCTTCTCAGCCTGCTGATGCGTGAGCTGGAGGTCACCGACCGCGAGGTCCACCGGGTGCGCGGCCCGCTGGACATGTCCGTGCTGTGGGCTCTCTACGATCTCGACCGCCCGGAGCTCAAGGACTCCCCACGGGTGCCCGTCACCCATCCCCGCCTGCTCAACGACGAGGGCGAGCCGTCCGACTTCTTCAGCGTGCTGCGCGAGGCCGACGTCCTCGTGCACCATCCGTACGACTCGTTCACGACCTCGGTGCAGCGGTTCATCGAGCAGGCGGCAGCCGACCCGCACGTCCTGGCCATCAAGCAGACGCTGTACCGGACGTCCGGCGACTCGCCGATCGTCGACGCGCTGGTTGCCGCGGCCGAGGCCGGCAAGCAGGTGGTCGTCCTGGTCGAGATCAAGGCACGGTTCGACGAGAGCGCCAACATCCGCTGGGCCCGCGAGCTCGAACGGGCCGGGTGCCATGTCGTCTACGGCCTGATCGGCCTCAAGACGCACTGCAAGATCTGCCTCGTGGTGCGCCAGGAACGCGGTGGCCTGCGCCGCTACTGCCATGTCGGCACCGGGAACTACAACCCGAAGACCGCGCGGCTCTACGAGGACCTGGGCCTGCTCACCGCCGCGCCGGACGTCGGCGCCGACCTGACCGACCTGTTCAACGTCCTGACCGGGTACAGCCGCCAGACGGAGTACCGGTCACTGCTCGTCGCGCCACAGCACATGCGGGACGGGATCGTCGAGCGCATCGAGGCTGAGGCCGAGGCCGCCCGTGAGGGCCGCGAGTGCGGCATCCGGATCAAGGTCAACAGCCTGGTCGACGAGAAGATCATCGACGCGCTGTACCGGGCGTCGATGGCCGGAGTGCCGATCCACTGCCTGGTCCGCGGGATCTGCTCGCTACGGCCGGGGGTCCCCGGGCTCTCCGAGACGGTGCATGTCCGGTCGATCCTCGGACGGTTCCTGGAGCACAGCAGGGTCCTGGAGTTCGCCTCGGCCGGTGAGCACTGGATCGGCAGCGCCGACATGATGCACCGCAACCTCGACCGGCGGATCGAGGCGCTCGTGCGGGTTCCGCACGCCGAACGCCAGGCCACGGTACGCGGGATGCTCGACCGTGCCTTCTCCGACGGCGTCTCCGCCTGGGTCCTCGCGGCCGACGGGCGCTGGGAGCGGCACACGACCGGCCCGGATGACGCGCGCCTGGCGGACTACCAGCAGGACCTCATGGGCCAGGCGTACGAGCGCGGCCGCCGCTGAGCCGCTGGCAGGGGCAGGGGTCCGCTCGCCCCCGCCGCCGAGCCGCTCCTCGCGCTGGCGCGTCCCGGCACGGCCTGTTCGGCCCAGGGCCGCGCCGGAACGCGGCCGCGCGAGGGCACGGCCGCGGCGTCGACTTCAGTCGCTGCTCGTCGAGACGCTGGCCTTGAACTCCGAACCGGGACGGAACTTCGGCACCACGGACGCGGCGACGTGCACGGGCTCGCCGGTCGCGGGGTTGCGGCCGGTGCGGGCGGCACGCTCCACGCGCTCGAACACACCGAAACCGGTGATCGTGACCTTCTCGCCGCCGGCCACGGCTTCCTGGATCGCGTCGAACACCGCGTCGACGGCCTTGGTGGCGTTCGCCCGCCCGCCCTCGATCTGCTGAGCGATGCGGTCAACCAACTGGGACTTGTTCACAACAACCTCCGGACGCCCCCGCGCTTGACGGGGTGGGGAGCAGATCGGGCATCACACTGCGCTGCACCGTAGGCATCTCCACTGTCGAGGGCAATTCCCATGAGCGTGTCGCGTCACACAAACCCGCACGTCAGCGGGTTCGCGTCGAGTGGCTACCGCTTGCGCACTGTTCGACAAGCCCGTCGCATCCTGCAGCTTCGTCACCTTGAGTAACTTTTGTCCGGTGGCGATTCGAGCCGAAAGTCACGAATTGATAGCCCGCAGACGCCAGCCGACAGGCACCCTTACCCCAACACACCGGGGCACTACCCCACGCGGATGTGAGATCACACTCAGCACCGCGGCGACCACTGCGGGACGGGGCGACCCGAACGGGTGCACCACCCCCCTGGGAGCGTGCGCCCGATGGCCGGTGATGTGATCAACGCAACATCGCCGCAGCACCCTCGGGCCGGCTCCCAGTAGCCCGAAAAGCCCTGCGCCGGGCCAGGTCACCCCGGCCCGGCGCAGGTCCGTCGGGCTCAGGCGGTGGTCGGCAGCCAGGCCGGCCGCTCCGCCTCGAAGACGGTGATGCGGTCCTCGTGCCGCAGCGTCAGGCCGACGTCGTCGAGACCTTCCATCAGCCGCCAGCGGGTGAAGTCGTCAAGATCGAAACCGACGACCTGGCCGGCGCCGCGGACCTCCCGCGCCTCCAGATCGACGGTGATCTCGGTGGCCGGGTCGGCCTCCACGGCGGCCGTCAGCGCCTCGACGACGTCCGCCGGCAGCACGACCGGAAGCAGGCCGTTGCCCAGCGCGTTGCCGCGGAAGATGTCGGCAAAGCGGGGTGAGAGCACCGCGCGGAAGCCGTAGTCCTGCAGGGCCCAGACAGCGTGCTCCCGGGAGGAGCCGGTGCCGAAGTCGGGCCCGGCGAGCAGGATCGACGCCCCGGCGTGGGCTGGGTCGTTCAGCACGAACGACGGGTCGGCCCGCCATTCGGAGAACAGCCCGGCCCCGAAGCCGGTCCGCTCGATGCGCTTGAGCCACTCGCTCGGGATGATCTGGTCGGTGTCGACGTCGCTGCGCCGCAGCGGCACCGCCCGACCGGTGTGGATGGTGAACGCCTCCATCGAGGGCACGTTCCCTTCGGCGTCGTGGGAGAGGTCCCGGAAGATCCCCGGGAGAGAGTCTCCGGGGGTCTCCAGGGGTCTCCAGGGCAGGTCGTGGAGCGGAGTCGGTTCCGGCCGCGGCCGGGTTACAGGTCGGCAGGCGCGGTGAGGCGACCCGTGACCGCGGTGGCGGCGGCGACCGCCGGCGAGACCAGGTGCGTGCGCCCACCCGGGCCCTGCCGGCCCTCGAAGTTGCGGTTGGACGTCGACGCGCTGCGCTCCCCCGGGCGCAAAGTGTCCGGGTTCATGCCCAGGCACATCGAGCAGCCGGCGCTGCGCCAGTCCGCCCCGGAGGCGCGGAACACCTCGTCGAGGCCCTCCGCCTCGGCCTGCGCCTTGACCTCCATCGATCCCGGGACGATGAGGACCCGCAGGCCGTCGGCCACCTGCCGACCGCGCAGGACGTCGGCGGCGTCCCGCAGGTCGGAGAGCCGACCGTTGGTGCAGGAGCCGATGAAGACGGTGTCGACAGCGACATCGGTCAGCGGCGCGCCGGGGGTCAGATCCATGTAGGCCAGCGCGCGCTCCACCGAGGCGCGGGCCGCGGGGTCGACGTAGCCCGCCGGGTCGGGCACCGCCGAGCTCAGCGGCGCGGCCTGCCCGGGGTTGGTCCCCCAGGTGACGTACGGGCTCAGGCTGGGCGCGTCGATGACCACCTCGTGGTCGAAGACCGCGTCGGCATCGGTGGCCAGGGTCCGCCAGTAGGCAACGGCGGCGTCCCAGTCGGCGCCGGTCGGCGCGTTCGGACGCCCCTTCAGGTACTCGAAGGTCGTCTCGTCCGGCGCGATCATGCCGGCCCGCGCGCCGGCCTCGATGGACATGTTGCAGACCGTCATCCGGCCCTCCATCGACAGCGCGCGGACAGCCTCGCCGCGGTACTCGATGACGTAGCCGGCCCCGCCGCCGGTGCCGATCCGGGCGATCACGGCGAGAATGAGGTCCTTGGCGGTCACTCCGGCCGGCAGCTCGCCCTGCACCGTGACGGCCATCGTCTTCGGCCGGCGCTGCGGCAGGGTCTGGGTCGCCAGCACATGCTCGACCTGGCTGGTGCCGATGCCGAACGCCAGCGCGCCGAACGCGCCGTGCGTCGACGTGTGGCTGTCGCCGCAGACGATCGTCATGCCCGGCTCGGACAGGCCGAGCTGCGGGCCGACGACGTGCACGATCCCCTGGCCCGGGTCGTTCATCGGGAACAGCCGGACGCCGAACTCGGCGCAGTTCTTGCGCAGAGCCTCCACCTGGGCCCGCGACACCGGGTCAGCGATCGGCAGCAGGGTGTCCACCGTGGGCACGTTGTGGTCCTCGGTGGCCAGGGTCAGGTCGGGGCGGCGGACCGGGCGCCCGGCCAGCCGCAGCGCCTCGAACGCCTGTGGCGAGGTCACCTCGTGCACGAGGTGCAGATCGATGTAGAGCAGGTCAGGTTCCCCGTCGGCGCGGCGGACGACGTGCGCGTCCCAGACCTTCTCCGCGAGTGTGCGCCCCATTGGCCCCACTCCCTCTCTCGCGCGGGCCGGGCCCACGCAGTCGGACATGCGGTTCGAACATCGGTGTCGTCACAGGACTGCCACCCCGGGTGCCGCACACGACGCACGGCCATCGGAGTCCGTGGGCATCGGCACCCGAAAGGCTGCGATCACCCGAAGAGCTGCATCACCCGAAGGACGGCATCCCAAGGCTTGGGATGGCAGTATCAGACTATGGAACATAGTAGCGGCGTCGGCGTCCTGGACAAGGCCGCCCTTGTGCTGAGCGCCGTCGAGCACGGTCCGGCCGGCCTTGGCGAACTGGTCGCCCGCACCGGGCTGACCCGGGCCACCGCCCACCGGCTCGCCAGCGCGCTGGAGACACACCGCCTGCTCGCCCGCGACGCGGCAGGGCGGTTCGTGCCCGGCCCGCGGCTGGCGGCGGGCAGCCCCGCCGCGCTGCCCTGGGAGATGCTCGACGCGGCGGGGCGGGTACTCACCGCGCTGCGGGACGACACCGGCGAAAGCACCCAGCTCTACGTCCGGCGCGGCCCGGTCCGCGTGTGCGTCGCCGCTGCGGAGCGCTCCGCCGGCCTGCGGGACACGGTGCCGGTCGGCGCCGCCCTGCCGATGACCGCCGGCTCCGGAGCCCAGGTACTGCTCGCCTTCACCGATTCCACTGATTCCACCGACTCCGCCGGCGCCACCGGGCCCGGGCTGCCAGCGCACACGACGTTCACAGCAGAGGCGTTGGCACGGGTTCGCCGGCGCGGCTGGGCGGAGAGCGTCGGCGAGCGGGAGACCGGTCTCGCCTCGGTCTCCGCGCCGGTGTTCGGCCCCGCGGGCGTCGTGGCGGCGATCTCCCTGTCCGGCCCGGTCGAGCGGCTCACCCGGTCGCCGGGGCGGCGGCACGGGGCAGTGGTCGTCGCCGCGGCCCGCCAGCTGTCGTCGCAGGCCGGGCCCGTGATGACACAACCCGGCCCTCGCGTGACGGTTAACGACACAGACGCGCCTTCTCACGCCGAAGGAGGTGTCGCAGGTCACTTCACATGAACGGGAATTGCCGCACGCGGAGCAGGCAAAAACGCCGCCCGCTTACCCGCCTAAACACCACTTCCTGACACCCTGAAACACAATGCTTCCGCACCAGCCATCCCTACCGGTACCCCGGCGCGGCCAGGCAGGCTACGACGTCGTAGCCTTTGTCCTGTCACCAGAGCAGGATCGACGTACCGAGAAGTTGTTCACGTACAGGCACGACGTGGCTGGCCCAGCGCTCCGCGTGGCTAGTCCGGCCACGCCACGTGGCGTAGTCCGGCCAGACCGCCGATCCGCGGTCACCGGCCGGGCAGGGGGCGCCTTACCTGCACGTGTGGTCGACCCGCCGGGTGCTGTGCCAGCCGGCCTCACCACCCGCCGACGGGAGGATCCGCCGGAGTCCTCAGGCTTCCGCAGGCCCCGCCGCGGCAGCATCACAGGCTCGCGCCGTAGGAGTTCCGACGGCGCTCAAAGGGGGAAAGGCGCAGTGCGCAAACTGGGTTCGCGGTACGTCCTGCACGAACTACTCGGGCAGGGAACGGCCGGCCAGGTCTGGCGCGGAGCCCACGTCTCCGACGGGGAGCCCGTTGCCATCAAGGTGCTCCGCCCGGAACTCGCCCACGACCCCGAGGTCGTCGACCGTTTCCTGCGCGAATGCGATCTGCTGGTCCAGCTCGACAGTCCCGACCTCGTGCGGGTCCGCGAGCTGATCCAGGAGCCCGGCACCCTGGCGATCGTCATGGACCTCGTCGAGGGCATCGACCTGCGGGCCCACCTCGACCAGGCTGGCCCGCGCCCGGTGACCGAGGCCGTCCGGCTCGTCGTCGGCCTGCTCTGGGCGTTGGACAGCGTGCACGGGGCGGGCATCATCCACCGCGACGTCAAGCCCGAGAACGTCCTCATCGACACCTCGGACCCCCGGCGGCCCTACGTGCGGCTCACCGACTTCGGCGTGGCGCGCATGATCCAGACCCCGGGCCGGGCGTCCCTGACCGGCCCCATCGGGACCCCGCTGTACATGGCGCCCGAGCTGGCGGACGAGGTCCCGCCGACGCCGGCCGTCGACATCTACGCCGCCGGCGTCGTCCTCTACGAGCTCATCGCCGGCAGCCCGCCGTTCGACGCGTCGCACCCGGCGGACCTCATGCGGGCGCACCGCGAGGACGTGCCGCAGCCGATCCAGGGCGTCCCACCCGCGGTGTGGGACGTCCTGGCCGCCATGCTGGCGAAGTCGCCGCAGCAGCGCCCGGCGAGCGCCGCCGACGCCGCGGAGGACCTGCTCGACGCGATCGAGGACGAGGACCGGGACCGGGACCTCGACGAGGGCGACGATGACCAGCGCTGGGAGCGTGAGCAGGGCCGCCGCGCCGATCCCCGCGGCACCGGCGCCTCCCGGCAGCACGGCGGCCCCGGCGCGCTCCAGGGCCGCCCCGGGAGCCGGGACTCCGACTTCGACACCGCCCAGACCCGGATCGACCGCGACCGCGCGACAGCGGGCGCGCCGCAGCGTGACCCGGCCCGTTCCGGTACGACGGGACGTCAGCCCGCAGTCGTCGGAGCCGGAGCTCTCGGAGCCGGAGCTGCCAGGACGGGATCGGCCGGGGCCGCCGCTGGCGCAACCGCCGTGCTCTCCGGCGGGGGAGCCACCGGAGCTCACGGCGGTTGGGCCGACGCGGCCCACACCCAGGTGGGGGGAATCCCCGCCACCCAGGCCTCCAGCCCGCCCTCGGGCCGGGCCGGCTGGAACGACGACGCGCACACCCAGGTTGCCGGCATCCCCCCGGTCCGGCCGGACCGGGGCGGAGCCGATCAGACCTGGGCCGGGAAGGCGCCCGACGGCTGGGACGAGGCGGACGCAGCCACCGGGGCCCAGCCCGCGGTCCGTGTCCCCGCCCGTTCGGCCGGCTCGGCCGCCGACCGCAACACGGTGATCTCGCGCAGCAAGGACTCGGCCCCCGCCAGCACGGTCAGCGGGCCGGGCTCCCCCGCCGCGCGGTCCGCGGTCGACCGGCGGCGACGCAGCCGCATCGCGGCCGGCGCCGGACTGGTCGTCGCGCTCGTCGCCGGTGCCGGCGGCTGGGCTCTCGCCGCCGGTGACAGCGAGAGCGGGCTGACGGCGGACGGCCAGACCCAGACCCTGATCGACCCGTCGATCACCGCGACCCTGCCCGGAGGCCTCCCGATGCCGCCGGGAATGGATCCCGCGCAGGTCGGCCCCAGCGGCGGTCCCAGCGGACCGGCCCGCACGAGCCCGGCCGCGAGCCCCGGCCAGAGTGCCTCCCCGGGCGCCACGCCCACGCAGAGCGGGCCGGCCACCGCCAGCCCGAGCGCCACGACCTCGCCCTCACCGACACCCAAGGACGCGACCGTGCCCGACGTCCAGGGCCAGAGTCAGTCGGCGGCGTCGAACACGCTGAGCGGCAAGGGCTTCACCAACGTGTCATCGAGCGAGACCTGCCAGAAGGGCAAGAACGGCGGGGTCGTGCTCGACCAGAACCCCAACGCGGGCAGTGTGGTCCCCGTCTCCACGAGGGTGACGCTGACCGTGCAGGCCACGAACTGCGTCGAGGTCCCCAGCGTCGCCGGAAGCTCACTCGAGGCGGCGCGTAGCACCCTTGTCGGTAAGGGGTTCGGGGTCCTGAACGGCTCGGGCAACTGCTCGTACGGGCCGGGCCGCAACGCCGCCGGTACCAATCCCGCGGCCGGGACGATGATGCGCAAGGGCGAGAGCGTCTGGCTCGAGCCGTCCTGTGCCGCGTCGCCCGCGCCGGCACCGCCGCCGAGCTCCGCGCCGCCCGCCTCACCTGCCAGCGCCAAATAGCGGCGGGCCGCCGCGAAAGCCGGCCCGGGCGGATTGCCGCCCGGGCCGGCTTTCGCAGTTCCGGACACTCGGCCACCACACAGCCACGGCTTGCCGCGGCCACGCCGATCAACGGCGTGGCCGATCCTGCGGTCCCTGAAGCCCGTGTGCCGCGCCCGGCACGACTCCCGGTGGGGCAGGCGTCAGCCTTGCTCTCGAGGCAACCCTCGTGCCTCCGCCCGCCGTGCCCGAGCCAGTGCCCGGGCACGGGCACGGGCATGGCGGGCGGAGGCACGGGCATCGGCCCGTGTGCCCGTGCCCGCGTGACCCGCGGCGTCTGTCACGCGGGCACGCGAGGGCGGCGGATGGTCCGCTCCGAAGTAGTTCGCGCCGACGGGGAGACCGCTCTACCGCCAGTCCTGGGACTGGGACACCGCCGCCGACCACGGGTCCCGGGCGGGCGGCGGGTGGGGCAGCCGGGCCGGAGCGGCGGCCGGCTTGGGGAAGTTCGCCGGTGTCGGTGTCGGTAGGGCCGAGCCCGCGCCGTCACCGGACGGCCCGCCGCGGGGGCGCAGCAGCGCACCGGTGCCCGCCGGCAGGGCGGGCGGGTCGGGCAGCAGGTCGCCCCGGGCGCGCAGGCTGCGCGGGAGCGGCATCGGGACGGGCATCGGTGCCGGTTCGTCCGTCGCGGCAGTCGCCGTGGCCGTCGAGGCGGCCCACAGGTCGACCTCGACGATGATCTCGCCGTTCTCGGAGGACATCCGCAGGCGACCACCGTGCACCTCGACCAGGCGGCGCACCACGTAAAGACCCATGCCGGCGCCGTCTGTCTGCCGGGTCGCCGTCCCGTCCCGCTGGGTGAACGGCTCGAAGAGCTGGCGGATGGTGGCCGGGTCGAGGTCCGGCCCGGGATTGCGCACCCGCAGCACCACCTCGTCACCGACCCGGCCGGCGATGAGGCGCACCGGGGCGCCGGGCCAGGAGTGCACCAGCGCGTTGTCCACGAGGTTCGCGACGACCTGGTGCAGTGCCTGGCGCGCCATCCGGACGGTGAGCTGCGGCGGGAGATCCACCGTCACGCTGTTGCCGGCGTAGGCCAGCCCGTCGATGACGTCCCGCACGACCTCCGGGAGGTCGGCGACCGTGTTGTCGCCGGTGCCGGTCGCGGTGGCGGCCGTCAGCATGTTCTCCAGCAGCCGGGACAGCCGGTCCGAGTAGGTCACGGCGGAGTCGAGCATGCCGTCGAGCTGGGCGTCGGAGAGGCGGTCGCGACGGCGTCTGATCGTGAGCAGGGTGCCCCGGATGCCGGTCAGCGGGGTGCGGAACTCGTGCGAGACGGTGGCGACCAGGTCACTGCGGATGCGGTCGGTCTCCTCCAGCCGCGCCATCAGGCTCTGCTGGCCCTCGTAGAGCTGCTGGCGGTAGTCCTCCACCCGGCGGCGGGACTGCTCGTTGTAGTGCCAGAAGACCATCTGGGCGCCCGCCAGGGCACAGATGAAGCCCGCGTGCAGACCGGCCAGCAGCAGGGCGTTCTCGTCCATCCTGGACGCCGCCTCGGCGGTGATGATGTCACCGATCGCGAGACTGGCCAGGAAGACGAACGCGATGGCCAGGAGGTAGACGCTCCAGTCCTCGTAGAGGGCGATGAGCGCCACCACGACGAAGAAGTGGAAGTACATGGGCGTCAGGCCGTCGGAGAGGTGCACGAAGACGACCGAACAGCAGAGCAGGCCCAGACTTGCCGCGAGCGCCCGCACCCGCCGCATGCCGGGGGCCAGTGCGGCACCGAACAGCAGCGCCGGCGGAGTGGCGGCCAGCAGGCCGTGGGGCAGGCTGTGGTCGCGCCACAGGCCGTACGCGACGATCACCGGCAGGTGCATCGCCAGCACCCAGCACATCAGGGCGTGGCGGGCAGCCCAGTCCTCCGTGGGCAGGCCCCGCCCGCGCGGGAACCAGGCGACCGGCCCGCGGGATACCACCTCGGCACTCGACGCGGCCAGGCCGGAGTCCGCCGCGAGGGTCCGGGCGGGCCGAGGCTTCTCGGGCCGGCGGGCGGCGCGCCCGACGTGGGCGCTGCCGTGACGGCGGCGCGCCCGTTCGGGCATGGAGGGTCGGGCGGAGGACATCCGAGCAAGTTTCTCCCGTTCCGGGCCCGGAGCGCCATGGCTGTCAAGGGTGGTGTCGTATGACGACTATGCCCAGCTTTGACTAGGCCATCAGTACCACTCGGTAAGGGGCTCAAAGAAGCATGGCGCAGTTGCCCGCATTCCCGACAGGCTGTGGTCCGCGAGGTGGCCCCCGGACGGCCGCCCGCGGAGGAGGACACGTGCCCCCAGTTGCCCTGACGACCGCGACCGCAGCCGCCTTCACCGTGCAGACAACGCCTCAGCCTGCGGATGTTCCGACGGACGGCGGTGCCTCGCTCGCGCTGGCGGCCCGCCCCGTGCTGCGCCTCGTCGGTTCCGAGCCGGTCGACCCGTCCGGGGAGGTGCAGGAGATCGTCCACGGTTTCGGTGGTCCCAGCACCTGCGGCTGCCGTCCGTGTGCCATGGCCCGCCACCCCTCGTTCATGCCCCGCCTGCGCGTCGTCGACTGAGAGCACGGCCGAGAACTAGTCCTGCGTACCCACCACCATCCGGCAGGTGCCACATCGCGGGCCGGCCCCACGAGCCGGTCGGCCCCGCTGCGCCGCTGTGATCCGCCGCGATCCGCCGTGATCCAGCCGCCGCCGGGACACCCGCATCGGTGATTCCGTCGTCAGATGCACCCGTGCTCAGACAGGGCCGGACCAGTGCTGCCCGCGCCGGTCGCCGACGGACCCTTCCGAGCGGAGCCCCCGCACGTCCGCGGGCCGTCCGTTCAGGAACGGGATGTGAAGTCAGGGCGCGGAGCTGCCTACCACTGAGCCACGGACTCCGTCGGCCACACAAAAAAACGCCAACCTCGGAAGGTTGGCGCCATAAGATTTAAATGTAGCCCCGACCGGATTCGAACCGGCGCTACCGCCTTGAGAGGGCGGCGTCCTGGGCCGCTAGACGACGGGGCCAAGACCGTTTCTGCAATATACAGCATGTTCGTGCAAGTGGTGCAGCTGGGGTACCAGGACTCGAACCTAGACTAACAGAGCCAGAATCTGTTGGGCTGCCAATTACCCCATACCCCATGGGTCCCTCTCGGGCGATGCCTACTGTACCCCATCCACCGGCCCTGTCAGCGACCGTGTCCCCGGCGGGTCTCCGGCGGGTCTCCGGCGGGTCTCCGGCGGGTCTCCGGCGGGTCTCCGGCGGGTCTCCGGCGGGTCTCCGGCGGGTCTCCGGCGGGTCTCCGGCGGGTCTCCGGCGGGTCTCCGGCGGGTCTCCGGCG
>NZ_JBFLUG010000120.1:0-22898 GCF_041008525.1 Parafrankia sp. FMc2
CGGGTGGACTGGTCGTCGGGTGGGGTGGAGGTGGTGCGGGCGACGGTTCCGTGGCCGGGTGAGGGGGGGCGTCCACGGCGTGCGGGGGTGTCGTCCTTCGGAATGTCGGGGACGAACGCGCACGTCATCCTCGAGCAGGCTCCCGAAACGGCCCCGCCCGCGCTCGGCTTCAGCTCAGGCTCCGGCTCGGGCGCCGGATCCGGTTTCGTCCCGTGGGTTGTCTCGGCGCGCACGGAGTCTGCCGTGCGCGCGCTGGCGGCACGTCTGTCGGCCCGTCTGGACGCGGCCGAGGGCGCTGCCGCGCCGTCCGTCCTCGATGTGGGCTGGTCGCTGGCCCGCGGGCGGGCGGCGCTGGAACACCGGGCGGTCATCCTGGCCGGCTCGCCGGGGCTTCCGGGTCCCCTGCGCGAGGAGGAACGGCGGGAGGCGCTGCGGGCCCTGGCCGTCGGTGAGACCAGCGGTGCGCTGGTGCGAGGGCAGGCTGCTGGCGGTGATGACCGGGTGGTGTGGGTGTTTCCCGGTCAGGGGGCGCAGTGGGCGGGGATGGGCGCGGAGCTGCTGGAGGCCTCGGCGGTGTTCGCGGCGCGGTTGGCGGAGTGCGATCAGGCCCTGCGGCGGTTTGTCGACTGGTCGGTCCTGGATGTGGTGCGGGGCGTTGCGGGGGCTCCTGATCTGGAGTCGGTGGACGTGGTGCAGCCGGTGTCGTGGGCGGTGATGGTCGGGTTGGCGGCGGTGTGGGAGTCGTGGGGGGTGCGGCCGGATGTGGTGGTGGGGCATTCGCAGGGGGAGATCGCGGCGGCGTGTGTGGCGGGGGTGCTGTCGCTGGACGACGCGGCGCGGGTGGTGGCGGTACGCAGTCGGCTGATCGGGGAGAGCCTGGCGGGCCGTGGCGGGATGGTGTCGGTGGCGTTGCCGGTCGCCGACGTCGAGACGGCGCTGGGGCTGTGGGCTGGCCGGGTCGAGGTGGCGGCGGTGAACGGGCCGTCGGCGACGACGGTGGCGGGGGAGCCGGCGGCGCTGGCGGAGATGCTGGCCCGCTGGGAGGCCGAGGGGACGCGGGTCCGG
Source organism: Parafrankia sp. FMc2 (assembly GCF_041008525.1). Classification (NCBI taxonomy): domain Bacteria; kingdom Bacillati; phylum Actinomycetota; class Actinomycetes; order Frankiales; family Frankiaceae; genus Parafrankia; species Parafrankia sp. FMc2. Next base: position 1,066 of record NZ_JBFLUG010000120.1, read on the forward strand.
CGGCTGCCGGTGGACTACGCCTCCCACACCAGCCAGGTGGAGGAGCTTCGCGAGCGCCTCGTCGCCGCACTGGCCGACGTCACACCCGGCCCGGCGGACGTCGAGTTCTGGTCGACGGTGACCGGCGAACCGGCGGACCCGACGGGCCTGGACGGCGACTACTGGTACCGCAACCTGCGCTCCACCGTGCGCTTCGGCACTGCCGTCGACGCCCTGCTCACCGACGGCTGCCGGACGTTCCTCGAGGTCAGCCCGCATCCGGTGCTCACCGCCGCGGTCACGGGCACGGCGGAGGCGGCCGGCATCCACGACACCGTCGCCGTCGGATCACTGCGGCGGGACGACGGCGGTCTGCGGCGGATGGTCACCGGCGCGGCGGAACTGTGGGTGCGCGGGGTGGCGGTGGACTGGGGGGCGCTGCTGGCCGGCGGACGTCCCGTCGAGCTGCCGACCTACCCGTTCGAGCACCGGCACTACTGGCTGGACAACCCCGCCCTGCGCACCGGGGCAGCCCGTGATCACCAGGATCGCGATCGCGACCGCGACCGGGACGTCCTCGACGGGCTGCGCTACCGGGTCGGCTGGGAGCCGCTGCGCCCGTCCGCGGGCGGGCCGCTCCTCCCGGACGCGGACGACCCCGGCGTGGCCGGCACCTGGCTGCTGCTCCTCCCAGCCGCACCCGACGGTGCACCCGGCGCACCCTCCACCGGCGCCGCGGACGCGGTGCCCGCGGGGGTGGCGCTGGCGCTGGCCGAAGGCGGCGCGGAGGTGGTCAACGTGCGCCTCGGTCCCGAGGATCTGACGCGGGACGCGCTCGCCCGCCGCCTGGACACCTGCGGCGCGGGCCAGGATCCCCCGGTGCGCGGCGTGCTGTCGCTGCTGGCCCTGACCGGCGCGGGACATCCCGACCGGCCCGGCCCCGGGGCCGCGGTGGCCGCGACGCTGGCGCTCGTGCAGGCGCTCGGCGACCTGGCGGTCGAGGCGCCGCTGTGGTGCCTCACCCGCGGAGCGGTGTCCACCGAGGCCGGCGACGCGGTGGCTGATCCGTCCCAGGCGCAGCTGTGGGGCCTGGGACGGGTGGCCGCGCTGGAGCACCCGTCCCGGTGGGGCGGGCTCGTCGACCTGCCCGGCGCCCTGGACGAGGCCGCCCGCGGACGGCTCCGTGCCGCGCTGCGCGGGGCGTCGGGCGAGGACCAGCTCGCGATCCGGCCGGATGGAGTGCTCGTCCGGCGGCTGTCGCGCGCCCCGCTCGGTGCGGGCCCGCCGGTGCGGCGGTGGCGGCCGCGCGGGACGGTCCTGGTCACCAGCGGCGGCGGGCCGCTCGGCCCGTACCTGGCCGGCTGGCTGGCCGACCAGGGCGCCGAGCATGTGGTGCTGGCCGGGCCGCACCGCCCGGACGACGCCGACCTGGCCGCGCTGCGCGCGGACGGCACCGCCGCGCGGCCCTTCCGGCTGACCGTGGCCACCTGCGATCCGGCGGATCCGGATGGGCTGGCCGCCGTCGTGCAGGAGCAGACCGCGGCGGGGGAGACGATCCGCTCGGTCGTGCACGCGGCCGCGCTGCTCGGGCTGCGGCCTCTCGACGACGTCGCACCCGGCGAGCTCGCGGACGTCCTCGCCACGAAGGCGGGTGCCGCGCGGCGCCTCGACGAACTGTTCGCCACCGACGCCCTCGACGCGTTCGTGCTGTTCTCCTCGGTCGTCGGGATCTGGGGCAGCGCCGACCATGCCGCCTACGCCGCCGCCAACGCCCACCTCGACGCGCTCGCCCAGCACCGCCGCGCCCGCGGCCTGCCCGCGACCGCGATCGCCTGGGGCCTGTGGCGCCCCCTGCCGACCGACACCGCTGCCGACGGCCCCGAGGCGGACAAGGCCGCCGAGACGGACAAGGCCGCCGAGACGGACGAGGTGGACGAGGCGGAGCGGCGGCAGCGGGCACGCGGGCTGGGTTTCCTTGACCCGTCGCTCGCGCTGGCAGCCCTGCAGCAGGCGCTGGACCACGACGAGACCCAGATCGTCGTGGCGGACATCGACTGGGACCGGTTCATCCCGGTGTTCACCTCGGCCGGGCCCCGTCCACTGCTCGACCCGCTGTCCGAGGCGCCGGCAGGTACCACACGTGCCGCAGGCGCCGCCGGTGCCGAGGAGGTGCCGCCGCTGGTCCGGAGGCTCGCGGCGCTGCCCGCCGGTGAGCGTGACCGGGCGCTCCTCGACGAGGTCCGGGCCCGGGCGGCGGCCGTGCTGGGGCACGCCGACCCGTCCGCGGTGGGGGCGCAGCGGGCCTTCCGGGATCTCGGTTTCGACTCGCTCACCTCCGTCGACCTGCGCAACCGGATCGGTGAGGCGCTCGGCCTGCGGCTGCCGGCCACCCTGGTGTTCGACTACCCGACGCCGACGGCGCTCGCGGGGTTCCTCCACGAGGAGCTCGCCGTAGACGGACCGGCCGGGCTGCTGGCCGACGACACTCCTGACACGGTGGGTTCGGGCGCGGTCTCGGGCGCAGGCGCGGTCGCGGTGCCGGGTGGGGGAGCGGGCCGGGCTGGCGCCGTCGACGCCGATCCGATCGCGATCGTCGCGATGGCCTGCCGGCTGCCCGGCGGGGTCCGCACCCCCGAGGACCTGTGGCAGCTGCTCGCCGAGGGCCGCGACGCGATCAGCGGGTTCCCGGCCGACCGCGGCTGGGACCTCGACGCCCTCTACGACCCGGACCCGGAGCGCCCCGGGACGTCCTACGTGCGCCACGGCGGCTTCCTCGACGGTGTCGCCGACTTCGACGCCGAGTTCTTCGGCATCGGCCCCCGCGAGGCCCTCGCGATGGACCCCCAGCAGCGGCTGCTGCTCGAACTGTCCTGGGAGGCCCTCGAGCGCGCCGGCATCGACCCGACCACCCTGCACGGGACGTCGGCGGGCGTGTTCGTCGGCACGAACGTCCAGGACTACGGCCCGCGGGCGATGGCCGCCGCCGAGCCGATGGAGGGCTACATCGGCATCGGCAACGCCGCCAGCGTGATGTCCGGCCGCATCTCCTACGCCCTCGGCCTGCACGGGCCGGCCGTCACCATCGACACGGCCTGCTCGTCCTCGCTCGTCGCCCTGCACCAGGCGGCACAGGCGCTGCGGACGGGGGAGTGCTCGCTGGCGCTCGCCGGCGCGGCGGTCGTGATGTCCTCGCCGCTGATGTACGTCGAGTTCAGCCGGCAGCGCGCCCTGTCCCCGGACGGCCGCTGCCAGGCGTTCGGCGCCGGCGGCGACGGCACCGGGCTGTCGGAGGGCGTCGGGATGCTCGTCCTGGAACGGCTCGGCGACGCCCGCCGCAACGGGCACCCCGTGCTCGCCGTCGTCGAGGGGACGGCGGTCAACTCCGACGGCGCCTCCAACGGGCTGAGCGCGCCGAACGGCCCCGCGCAGCAGCGGGTGATCCGCCAGGCGCTCGCCGCCGCGGGCCTCACCCCCGCCGACGTGGACGCCGTCGAGGCGCACGGCACCGGCACGAAACTCGGCGACCCCATCGAGGCCCAGGCGCTCCTCGCCACCTACGGCCGCGGCCGACCGGCGGACCGCCCGCTGTGGCTGGGATCGCTCAAGTCCAACATCGGCCACGCGCAGGCCGCCGCCGGTGTCGCCGGCGTGATCAAAATGGTGCTGGCGATGCGGCACGGCCTGCTGCCGCGGACCCTGCACGCCGCCGAACCCACCCCGCACGTCGACTGGGACGCCGGCACCGTCCAGCTGCTCGCCGAGCCGACCCCCTGGCCCGACCGCCCCACCGCCGGCACGGCCTCGGACGTCCCGCGGTCGGACGCGTCGGACGCGGGGGAGCATGACGGGCGCGGGCGCGGCCCTCGGCGCGCCGGGATCTCCGCCTTCGGGATCAGCGGCACCAACGCCCACGTGATCGTCCGTGAAGCGCTCGACGACGACGCGCCCGCGCCAGTGCTGGTGCCCGCGCCCGGGTCGATTCCCACCGCGCCGGCGCCCGCCGTGCCCGTGCCCGTGCCGATTCTGGTGTCGGGGCGCAGCGAGCGGGCGCTGCGTGCCCAGGCACGGCGGCTGGGTGATCATCTCGACGCCCATCCCGACCTGGCCGTGGCGGATGTCGGCCTCGCCACCGCCGCCACCCGCAGCCGCTTCGACCACCGGGCTGTCATCGTCGGCACCGATCACGCCGAGCTGCGCGCGAGTCTCGCCCGGCTCGGCGCGGAGTCGGACCTCGCCGGCGACATCCCATCAGTGCTCACCGGCCTGACCGACGGTGCGGGTGCCCCCGCCGGCGCCGCGGGGGTGCTCGCCGTGCGTGGCCTGGCCCGTCCCGGCCCGCGGGTCGCCTTCGTCTTCCCCGGGCAGGGCTCGCAGTGGGCCGGTATGGGACGGGAGCTGCTCGCCTCCTGCCCACCGTTCCGCGAGCGGATGTCCGCCTGTGCCGAGGCGTTCGCCCCGTACCTCGACTGGTCCCTGCTCGACGTCGTCGGCGGGGCCGCGGACGCGCCGCCGCTGGAGGCCATCGAGGTGATCCAGCCGGCGCTGATGTCGATGATGGTGTCGCTGGCCGCGGCCTGGGAGGCCTACGGCGTCACCCCGGCGGCGGTCGTCGGCACCAGCCAGGGTGAGGTCGCCGCCGCCCACGTCGCCGGACTGCTCTCGCTCGACGACGCCGCCCGTGTCATCGCGCTGCGCAGCCGCCTGCTCGCCGACCGCCTGCTCGGCCGCGGCGCGCTCGCCTCCGTCGCGTTGCCCGCCGCCGACGTCGCCGCCCGGCTGGCCCGCTTCGACGGCCGGCTCGCCGTCGGCGGCGTCAACGGTCCCCGCCAGGTCACCGTCGCCGGCGACACCGACGCGCTCACGGAACTGCTCGCCGACCTGGACGCCGCCGGCGTGCGCGCCAGGATGGTCGCCGCCTCCGTCGCCACCCACTGCGCCCAGGTCGACGACATCCGCGTCGAACTGACGGACATCCTGCGGCCCGTGACCGCCACCCTCGGCCGGATCCCCTTCTACTCGACCGTCACCGGCGGCCCGCTGGACACCACCGGCACCGGCCCAGGGACCCAGCCCGGCCCCGACTACTGGTACTCCAACACCCGCGAGCCGGTGCTGTTCGACGCCGCCACCCGGGCCCTGCTCGCCGCCGGCTTCGACACGTTCATCGAGGTCAGCCCCCATCCGGTGCTCGGGTTCGGGCTCACCGAGACGGCGGAGGAGGCCGGCGGTGACATCGCCGTCCTCCCCACCCTGGAACGCGGCCGCGGCGGCCCGGACCGTTTCCTCACCGCGCTCGCCCAGGCCCACGCCCGCGGCGTGGACGTCGACTGGCAGCCGGCGTTCGCAGGCACACCCGCCCGCCCCGCCGCCCTGCCGACCTACGCCTTCCAGCGCCGGCGCTTCTGGCCGCGGACCGCCGCACCCCACCTCGCCGCCACGTTCGGCAGCGGCGCGGCGGCCACCGGCCTGGTCTCCGCCGGTGGCCGGGAGACGTCGGGGCATCCGGGACATCCGCTGCTCGGCGCGGTCGTCCCGCTGGCCGACGGCGGCCTGCTGCTGACCGGCCGGATCGCCCCCGCGGCCCATCCGTGGCTGACCGGCCACACGCTGGCCGGCGTCCCGGTCGCGCCGGACGCCGTCCTGCTGGAGCTCGCCATTCGCGCCGGCGACGAGGTCGGTGCGGACGGCGTCGCCGAGCTGACCATGGCCGAGCCGCTGGTGCTGCCGGAGGCCGGTGCCGGTGCCGGTGCCGGGGTGCTGCGCGTCCAGGCCCGGATCAGCCCACCCGACGGCGCCGGTCGCCGCTCACTGACCCTGCACACCAGCCCGGACGACGCTCCCACCGACGCCCCGTGGACCACCCACGCGACGGCGACGCTGACCGACGGCACCTCCCCGGCAGGCATGGACGACGGGTCGCCCGGCGAGGTGCCGGGTGGCGGAGAGCCGGGTGGCGCGGTGGCGCTCGACGGCGGCGTCGATCTGACCGCCTGGCCCCCCGCCGACGCGGCACCGCTGGACGTCGACGCGATCCACGCGGATCTGCGCGCGGCCGGCCACGGCGACAGCCCGGTGGACGGCCCACGTCTGACCGCGGTGTGGCAGGGAGCGGCAGGCCTGTTCGCCGAGGTCGCCGTCGCCGCTTCCGCTCGTCGCAGTGCTGGCATCACCGACGACGGCGTCAACGAGGTCGACGGCGTCGGCGGTCAGGACGCCGACGCGGACATCTCCGGGGCGGGCTTCGACCTGCACCCGGCGCTGCTCGCGGCCGCCGGGCAGCTTGTGCTCTGGCACCACCTGGCGGACAGGCCGGCCGCACACCCCGGTCAGCCGGCAGGTGCTGAACGCACCCCGCCGATCGGGGTTCCGGCCACAGCGCCGATCGTCTCGCCCCGGACCTACCGGGACGTGCGCCTGCTGGCGACCGGCGCCCGGACCGTCCGGGTGCACGTCCACCGGGCGGGATCCGACACGGTCGCGCTGGCCCTCGCCGACCACACCGGCGCACCGGTCGCGACCGTCGGCGCGATCGCCTTCGGACAGACCGAGGCCGAACGCCTGCACACCCGCCCGGCCGTGGTCGCCGACGCGATGTTCGCACTCGACTGGGTGCCCGTCGCCCCACCCGCCCCGCCCGCGGCACCGGCCGGGCCGGCGCTGCGCTGGGCCGTGGTGGGGCCGGATCCGTTCGGCCTGCGCACTGCCCTCGCGCTGGCCGGCGTGACCGTCCACGGCCGCGTCGATCTCGCCGACGCGGCCAGTGGCCGCGGTGTCAGTGCCGACGGCGGTGGCAACGGCGCGGCACAGCCTGTTCCGGACGTCGTCCTGGTCAGTTACGCCCCGCCGGAGACGCCGGAGACGCCGGAGACGCCGGAGACGCCGGAGACGCCTGCGGCGACGTCCGGAGAGCCCGCCGGCACCGCGGTGGCCGTGCGCGCCAGCCTGGGTCAGGCGCTGGAGCAGGCACAGGCCTGGCTCGGTGACGACCGCTTCGCCACCACCCGTTTCGTCGCCGTGACCCGCGGCGCGGTGGCCGCCGCCCCGGGCGACCAGAAGGTCGATCCTGCCGCCGCCGCGGTGTGGGGCCTGCTCGGCTCGGCCGCGTCCGAGAACCCGGACCGGTTCCTGCTCGTGGACGTCGACGCCGCCCCGTCCTCACCGCGGGCTTTGCCGGCCGCCCTCGTCTCCGGGGAACCGCGGGTCGCCATCCGGGACGGCCTGCTCCTGGGCCAGCGTCTCGCCCGCGCGTCGGCAGCGCCCGCCGCTGCCGCGCCGGCGACCGCCCTCGCGCCCCCTGCTGTCCCCGCGCCTGCGGCCGCCGCTCCTGCCGCTCCTGCCACCTGGCGGACGGACGGCACCACGCTGATCACCGGCGGCACGGGGACGCTCGGCAGCCTGGTCGCGCGTCATCTGGTCACCGCGCACGGTGTCCGGCACCTGCTGCTGGCCAGCCGCGGTGGCCCGGGCGCCCCCGGTGCCGCGGCCCTCGTGGCAGACCTCACCGCGCTGGGCGCGCAGGTCACGGTCGCGTCCTGCGACGTCGCGGACCGGGCCGCGCTCGCCGCCCTGCTCGCCGCGATTCCCGAGGACCGCCCGCTGGCCACGGTCGTCCACACCGCGGGGATCCTCGACGACGGCGTGCTCGGCTCGCTGACCCCCGAGCGGCTCGACCGGGTACTGCGCCCCAAGGTGGACGCCGCCCTGCACCTGCACGAGCTGACCCGCGGCCACGACCTGGCCGCCTTCGTGCTGTTCTCCTCGTCCGCGGCGACCTTCGGCAGCCCCGGGCAGGGCAACTACGCCGCCGCCAACGCCTTCCTGGAAGCACTCGCCCACCACCGCCGGGCGGCGGGGCTCCCCGCGGTGGCCCTCGGCTGGGGTTACTGGGCGGCCCGCGGCGCCATGGCTGCCCACCTCGACCCCACCGAGCTGCGCCGCCGGATGACCGGCAACGGGCTGCTCCCGATCTCCGCCGCGGACGGCATGGCCCTGCTCGACGCCGCCCTCGCCGGCGACCGGCCCGTCCTGCTGCCCATGCGGATCAACCTGCGGGCCCTGCCCGCGGACGCCGCCGGGCCGCTGCTGCGCCACCTCGTCCGCACCCCGCGGCGCCGGACCGTGCCCGGCGCCACCGACGACGCCAGCGTCACCGGGCCCACGCTGGCCGCGCGCCTCGCCGGACTCAGCACCGCCGAACGTGACAAGACCCTGCTGGACGCCGTCTGCGCCATCGCCGCGGCCGCGCTCGGCCACACCTCCGCGGAGGCGGTGGCCCCGCACCGCCCGTTCAAGGAACTCGGGTTCGACTCGCTCGCCTCGCTGCAGTTCCGCAACCGGCTGACCGCCGCCACGGGCGTGCGGCTGCGTCCGATGCTCGTCTTCGACTTCCCGACCCCCGCCGCGATCGCCGGCCACCTGCGGGACCAGCTGTTCACCACCACCCCGGTTGCCGCCGCCGCTGCTGCCGGTCCCTCAGCAACAACCACCACCATGGTGGCGGGCGAACCGGTCACCACCGCCGGCCAGCGCCCAGGAGAACGAGTGGGCGGCGGGGAACGAGTGGGAGGCGGGGAACGAGCGGGAGCGGGAACCGGCGCGGGCGTGGGTCCGGACGCCGCGTTCGACGAGATGGACGCCGACACCCTGATCCGGCTGGCCCTCGGTGAGAACGACTCCTGACCGGCACGAACGATGACCAGTCCCGTCCGCACGACCGATCCTCCGGAGGCATGGTGACCGCGTCCGCTGACCGGCTCCTCGAAGCGCTGCGCGCGGCGATGAAGGAGAACGAGCGGCTGCGCCGGCAGCTCGCCGCGACGTCCGAACCCATCGCCGTCATCGGGATGGCCTGCCGCTTCCCCGGCGGGCCGCGTACCCTGCGCTCCCCGGACGAGCTGTGGCGGTTCGTCGCGGCCGGCGGCGACGCCATCTCCGGATTCCCCGACAACCGCGGGTGGGACACCTCGGCCCTGCCCTGCTTCGGCGGCGGCTTCCTGCACGACGCCGCCGACTTCGACCCGGAGTTCTTCGGCATGTCGGAGAACGAGGCCCTGGCCACCGACCCGCAGCAGCGGCTGCTGCTGGAGACGTCCTGGGAGGCGTTCGAGCACGCCGGCATCGACCCGCGCACGGCCCGGGGCAGCCGCACCGGCGTGTACTTCGGCGTGATCTTCCACGACTACGGCTACCGGCTGCGCCCGCCTCCGCCCGGTATCGACGGCTACACCTACTTCGGCAGCGCCGGGAGCATCGCGTCCGGGCGGGTCTCGTACACGCTCGGGCTCGAAGGCCCCTGCCTCACCCTCGACGCCGCCTGCGCCTCCTCCCTCGTCGGCCTGCACCTGGCCAGCCAGGCCCTGCGGCGTGGCGAGTGCACGCTGGCGCTCGTCGGCGGCGTCTCGGTGCTCGCCACCACCGAACTGTGGGAGGAGACGACCCGCCAGGGCCAGGGCCTGGCTCCGGACAGCCGCTGCAAGTCGTTCGCCGCCGCCGCCAACGGCACCGGCATCTCCGAAGGGGTCGGCGTCCTGCTCGTCGAACGGCTCAGCGATGCCCGGCGTCACGGCCACCCGGTGCACGCGGTGGTCCGCGGCAGCGCCGTCGACCAGAGCGGTGCCACCAACGGCTTCACCGCCCCCAGCGCCGCCTCCCAGGAACGCCTGATCACCCGCGCCCTCGCCGACGCCGGCCTCACCCCCGACGACGTCGACGCGGTCGAGGGCCACGGCACCGGCACCCCCGTCGGCGACCCGATCGAACTCGCCGCCCTGCACGCCACCTACGGCAGCGGACGTCGGCCCGACCGGCCGCTGTACCTGGGCTCGCTGAAATCCAACCTGGGTCACACCCAGGCGGCGGGTGGCGCCGGCGCCATCATCAAGGCCGCGCTGGCGATGCGGCACGGCGTCCTGCCACGCACCCTGCACGTGGACGCCCCGACCCCGCACGCCGACTGGTCCGACGGCGCCATCACCCTGCTCACCCAGCCCCGACCGTGGCCGGCGACCGACGGCCGCCCCCGCCGCATCGGCGTCTCCTCGTTCGGCGCCAACGGCACGCTCGCCCACGCCATCCTCGAACAGCCCCCCGCCGAGCCCGGGGCCGGGTCCTCGGCCGGGTCCTCGGCCGAGCCCGCGCTGGACGTGCTTCCGTGGCTGCTGTCGGCGCGGTCGGCTGCCGGCCTGCGTGGCCAGGCCGAGCGGCTACTCACCCACCTGACCGCGCGGCCCGAACTCGCCCCGGTCGACGTCGCGTACACCCTGGCGACCGGCCGCTCCGCCTTCGAGCACCGCGCGGTTCTCGTCGCCTGCGACTCTGCCGCCTTCCGGCGCTGCCTGGCGGCCCTGGCAGCGGGCTCCGACCCCGAGACGACCGGCTCGGACGCCTTCGCCGACGCCTCCACTGTCACCGTGACCCGGGGAGCTGCCGGCGCCGAGGGCACCGGCCTGCCCACGTCGGACGGCACAACGTCCGGACCGCCGCTCGTCCTGGTGTTCCCCGACCGGCCCGACGCGCTCGCAGGAGCTGGCAGCGCGCTCGCCGGGCGCTTCCCGGTCTTCGCGGCCGCACTGCGTACCGTCGGCCCGGCACCCGACGAGCCCTCGTGGGCGGTCTGGACGGGATTCGCCGTCCAGGTGGCCCTGGCCCGGCTGCTGGAATCCTGGGGGGTGCGTGCAGACGTCCGTCTCGGCCTGGGATCCGGCGAGATCGCCGCCGCGCACCTGACCGGCACCCTCACCCTCGACGACGCCCGCGCTCTCATCTCGGCACCGCCGCCGTCATCCGGCCCGGATTCCTGGGACGTCCACCGCATCCCCGCGACCGCGACGACGGTGATCGTAGGACGGCCCACGCCGCACGGTGGTCCGGGCAGCGGGCCGGACGGCGCCGCTGAGCTCGTGCTCCTGCCGCCCGGCCGCTCCGGGATCCGAGCCGTCACCGAGCTGTTGGCGGACCTGCACACACGGGGCGTTCCGGTGGACTGGCAGGCCTTCTTCGCGGGAGCCGGCGCCCGCCGAGTCGGTCTTCCCACCTACGCGTTCCAACGCCGACGCTTCTGGCTGGAAACGACCACGGCATCTTCAGATCCACCCGACAGACCGGAATAAGCGAGCCCACCCGGCTCGGCTATCGGGGTGAGGGCTGCTCCCCGGTCAGCGCAGCGCGCGGGGGCGGCCAGGGAACAGGTAGGCCGGGGCTGGATGTGGCCAAGCCACTCGCGGCGGAAGCCAGCAACCCGCGGACGCAGGACAACGCGGCGACCAGCAGGCGGCGGGATTCCTCCGACTCCATGGTGGGGGGTGGCCGGTGCTCCCTGCTGATCTCGAAGGCGGCACGGAGCGAGCCGGAATGGGGGAGCCGGTCCCGCTCGGCTGCCGCCAGCACGACGCTTGCCGCGGTTTCCGTCCCACCGCGGAGCAGGTAGTGATAACGGTAGGCGTCCAGCATGTATCGGCTGGCTGTCAGGGCGTCGAGGAGCGGATCTGGTTCGAGGTCGACGGCACTTGCGTGTGTCCAGAGGACTGCCTGCGCGTCCTGTGCCCAGAAGCGGGCTTCGGTGTGAAGCTGGGCCACGTCCGGCCTGCGTAGCCCGTGATCATCGAGATTGCCGACGATCGAGACGCGTTCGGCGAGGATCCGGCTCAGCACGAGCGCGGAGGACTCCAGCGTCATCGTGTCGGTGACGTTGATCCGCAGTCCGGGAAGGTCACTGTGCAGGAGTCGCGTCACCTCCAGCCAGCGTTCGGGCCGCGGGTCCCGGACGAGCAGGAGCACGTCGATGTCGCTGAACCTGCTCCGAGAAACCGGGTCGAGCACAGAGCCCGTGAGGACTGCGGCGAGCACATCCGGGATGCGGGCGAACGCGTGCCGGGCCCACGACAGGATCTCGTCCGCTTCCGTGGGCTGCGGCGCGGCAGCGCCGGAAGCGGCCGCCACCGGACCGGGATGCCTGGCCGGAAAGTCCTCGTGCCGGGACGACTGCGCCAGTGACCCGCGGGTGGGCTCTGGTGCGACGCAACGCACGGTCACCGTCATTCCCGGGCCGAGCAGGCGCCGCAGCGCACGGGTCGCGACGTCCCGGATGTGCGGGCGTAGCGCATGTTCAGCCTCGTAGGTGAGGACGACCCCGGTAGGCGTCACCTGGTCGACGCGGGCACCCTGAACACCCAGGTGCGCGAGAATCTTGCAGAGATCGAGGTCGGTCACCTGACGCCCGGATGCCCCGGTGGCGACCACCTGCAGCGTCCGCGCCGACGTGATGCGAAAGCGGCGCCCGGGCAGTGGGCATCCGCAGGACGGACCGTCCGACCAGTGTCCCCGGTCGTTGGTGCGGTACCGCACCAACGGCATTGCACGGTTTGCCAGCCCAGTGACCACGATCTCCCCGGTGAGGCCGGGCAGCCGGTCCGTGCCCGGCTGCGTGGGGTCGAGGATCTCCATCACCACGTCCCGGTCATTGACGTGGTAGTCGTCGGTCGTCAGACAACCGTGCCCGACGACGCCGAACTCGGCGAGTGTGTACAGCGATGTCACCGGGCAGTCGAAGATGTCCCGCAGGCGTTCCCGAATCCCGGCTCGTATCGTCTCGCCGGCGAGCACCACCGCATGCGGGCGGACCGGACTGCACTCCCGCGCACGCTCGGCCACAAGATCCAGAACTGAAGGCATTCCGGTCACCACCTGCTGGTGCAGGTGGCGCAGGGATCTGTCCAGCGAGGCGGGTGGAAGATGCCAGGCCCGGCCGAAGTTCCACTTCGTCAGCGTTCCCCGGGGTGACCAGAACGAAGGCTGGGAGCGTGAGGTCGACGAGGCGTGCAGGGTCAGGTGCGTCAGTCCGCCGTCGAGCCAGACGGCGGGACTGCGGACGAGGCTGATCTGATGGGCGAGCGCGTCCATCTCGGCCCGCTGTGCTGCCCTGTCCACCGCCAGCTCGAGGGGAACGCCGGTGGTGCCCGTGGTCCGCACGGTGGACCAGGCCGAGGAATCACCGCGACTCGACCACAGACGCACCTTCTGATCGCGAACGTGTGAACGCTCCAGCAGGGGAAGACTGCGCAGCACCGCGTCGGCATCCTGCGGACTCACGTGCGTGGCGTCGGGCAGGCCGAGATAGTAGGGAACGGTCCTGCTGACGAAGCGCAGCATCTCCGCGAGCGCGGGATTTCCCGCTTCTGTCACTTCGGCACGGCTCCGAAGGCCTCCGCGCGCACGTGTTTCTGGAAGATTCTCAACTCCTGCAGGTCGTGCCCGGAGGAGAGCCAGAACGCCGCCAGATCGCTACGGGGACCGGCCGACACCCCGCCGCGGCCCCCCGCTCGTTCCAGCGGCAGGGCGCCGATGCGGTAGTCGACCAGCGTCAACACGCGCTCCAGGTCGGCTCGGTCGCCGCCGTCCGCCACCCACCCATCGACCAGTTCCGGCGCCGGCCCGGTGCTCTGTATAACGGTGCTGTCTGCTGGCGGATTCGCGTGGAAGGAATCCCTGGACGGCGACGTTCTCTGGTCTCCGCCGATCTCGGGATCCCTGTTCTCACCCCGGCTCCGTAGATTGCTCAGCAGCAGATTGACCGTGGAGTCGGTGATGGCATCTGGGAGCACCTCGAGCACGGCTCTCATGAGGTAGGGCGGCAGCCCCGCCCTACGCAGCTCCTGCTGCAGGAGAACTCCTTGTCCGGCATCGAGGGTAGTCACGGTCGACCGATCCGGTCCCAAACGGTACCCATCGGGCGATGGTAGCCCAGGGCAAGCCCCGAAAACCCGTCGTAGGGTGGGAACGTCGTTTGCTGATGTGAGATGGTAGCCTCTGGCCGCCGGTCAACTCGTGAACTTTCGAGCTTTACGGCGGACGGGGGAGTGGTTGTCATGGTCCGGGAACGCCGTGGGGGAGCCCTCGCCGATCTCGTCGAGGACTTCAACCAGTTGGCAGCCTTCGTGGGTCTTGTCGTCGGTCTCGCGGGGTTTCTCTCCGGCCGACTGGTCCTAGCCCTCGTGGCGCTTGCCGTACCCCTTCTCCTTCTCGCCGGCCGGGCGGTGTTACGACCACGAGACCGACTTGGCCCGTGGGAACGCAGACGCCTGCGCCGCTACTTCCGGGCACGTCTGACCGCCATGACGGGCCAGTTGCCCGCGGGAATGCCGCCAATGGGTGACGGCGGCATAACACTAGGTGATTTCGATCGGTTGCCGGGCCTGTTCGCCGAGCCGGACGTCGAGCGGTCCGGAGCTCCCGCGCCCGCTGCGACGGGGGTGGTGGACTGGCTTGCCACCGAGGTCGCTGCCGCTGGCAGCGTGCTCGTGCTGGGCGATCCCGGGGTGGGTAAGACCCTGCTGTGCGAGCTCACCCACTACGAGCTTGTCCGTCGGTTCGTGGCGGATCCGAAGAAGGAACGTGTTCCCTGGCTCCTTCGGTTGGTGGAGGTCGGCGAGCTGCTGCGCGCCGGCACCGACACGGCGCAGCGTCGGCTCGTCGCAACGGCGCTGGCCGCGCACACCGCCGACAACGAAGCGGTGCCGCTGGCCGCCGAACGGATAGACCAGTTGCTTCGGTCCGACCGCATGATTCTCCTCCTGGACGGGCTGGACGAGCTGGCAATCCACGGCGGCGCCGCACGTGACGTGATTCCCCGGGAACTCGCCGAGGTACTTCGGGGCCGCGTGGTGCTTACCTGCCGGCAGACCTTCTTCGACCTCTACCTGGCGGCCAGCGAACCGAGCCGCTGGTTCGCCATGCGGGTAGGTCTGAAGGGTGTCAGCTTCCCCGGCGCCGGTCGAGGCTTCGTGCGTGCCTACTGCGCCAGGTTCGGGCTCGATTCTGCGGAGACGGTTATCACCACCATTGAGGGCTCCGCGGCACTCATCGACCTGGTTTCCCGGCCGCTTCTGCTCTTCATGGCGACTGATGTGCTCGCCAACCACCTGGGTGGCGTCCCAGCCGAGAACGTCAGCCGGGCTCTCGACCCGGACGAGTGGAACGCCGCGGAAGTTTATGATCTCTACGTCTCGAAATGGCTACACCTTGAGCGGCGGCGAGGCGTCTCGCTGCACTGGAACGACATGCAGGAACTCGCCGAGCGGGTGGCGTGGCGCATCTACCAGCTTGCTTTCGACGGGAACAAGGCGTTCGGCCAGTTTGACGTCCACGACCTGCTCATCAGTGGGCGGACACTCAACGAGGTCGTCCGCCGCTGGCGTCCCGACGAGCCACCGGACGAGACTTTCCGAGAACTGACGCTGCGATCCTTCCTTGTGCGCTCGGAGGGCGATGACTACTATCGGTTCGCGCACAAGTCCTTCTTTGAGTTCTTCGCCGCGCGATACATCCGGTCCGTCCTGACTGACGACCTGGTGGCCGACGACGTGCTGCTCGCGGTGCTCCTGTCACCCCTGCCGGACGAGATGATCGACTTCACCAGGCAGTTACTGGACCGCTGTGCGGCCATTCCAGTGGAAGCCCGAGCCGTCTGCCAGAACCTGTTCCGGGTCCTTGATCTCACCGCGACGACGGCTCCCAGCAGTCATTCAGCGATCATGGCGCGGCAGCAGGCCGCTAATCTTCTGCCGCTGGTGCTACGAGACGACCCCCGTGCCCAGGAGAGGCTGCGGGGCATTCATTCCCGGGAGGCTCACCCGTTCGTCCGCAGGGGAATCGCGGTCGGATTCGCCCTGCACCTCGGGGACGGTTCGCTGATCGACCAGCTCGTCGCAGACTTCGACAACGACGCTGATTCACTCGTTTTTCATCTGGGGTATAATCGCATCTACTACGGCGATCAGGAGGCAGGTAACAGCGGGTGGCGCGATGACGGCACCGATCCCTGTGATCGTCTGTTCCACGCGTCGCTACGTCAGCTCAGAAGCAGCTTCTACGAGCAGCTCTGGCCTATGTCGCTCTACACTATAAGAGTGCTGCTGGCGGATCCTGGGCGACGGGCCTACCTCGACCGCACGGTTGATATTCCTGCGACGATCGAAGAACTTCTGCATTTTGTCCTGGCGCACCGGAGCGATGAGAGGCCGAGCCTCACGCAGGAATGTCGGCGTCTCGTTTCCTTGCTTGTGGAAGTGCCCTGACCAAGGCGTCCACGACGTGGCTCTGGACGCTCTCGAAGGTTTCGGGCCAGGCGGTGATGACTATCTCCGGCATGCCCTGCGCAGGCCCGCCCAGGGATGTCACGACGCATCCGGCCTGGCGGGCCAGGTACTGACCGGCAACGTGTTCCGGTCCGCTGCACTCGAAGGCGACCGTTGCCGAAAGATGGCCTGCCAGCAGGAGAAAAGAGTCGATGGCGGGTGACCAGGTGTAGAAGACCCGACCGTAATGGCCTTCCAGGGTGGACCGCACCCGGGCCAGGGCGGAGCTGTCCCGGGCCACGCCATAACCTTGCTGGAGCGCGACGGCCGGTGCCGTCGGCTCGCCCTTGCGCGCCAACACGGCTCCGTCACCCGCGAGGATGCCGGTTGCGGCGCTGGCGGCGAGATACCTGCCGGTGTGGGAGTCCCGTACCACGGCGGCGACGGCGTTGTTATTATGAGTGAGCGCGATCGCGACGCCGTAGACAGGCAGACCGACAGTGAAGTTCGCCGTACCATCCAGCGGGTCGACCAGCCAGGTCCATTCCTCTATCCCGGGATGGACTCCGGACTCCTCGCCGATGATCGTATGGCCTGGAAAAGCTTTCCTGACCCCCTCGACGATCAGTCGCTCCGCGGCGCGGTCCACCTCGGTGACGACATCGAGGGACAGGCTCTTACTGGCAAAGGCGAAGCGCGCAGAAAAGGATGCCCGCGCCAGCTCGCCCGCTTCGAGGGAGAGCTGGACAGCGAGGTTGAGAGCTGACGCCAGGTCCATCCGTCCACTCTAGCTCCATTGCGGTCACGAATCGAACCCCCGTCCAGGTGAACCTCCAGGAAGTGCCTGTGCTGGCGGTGCCTGTCGCGGCCTGCCAGCGTTGACGGGTCTCCGCCCGACGGCACCTGGGACGGCCTTGGCGGGCTTCGTCGCTGCCGACGGGACAATGGACGGCGAGCAAGTGTCTGTGTTGTGGAAGATGTCTGACTCGGAGGCCCGGGTGGCGGGCTCTGCGTAGGGCGTGAGGTTGAAGGCTCTTTGCAGTCGAATGTCGGGGTCGGGTGACGGAACCGCGGCGAGCCACCTGCCTGAGAGGCCGAGAACTCTGTGTAACGAACGGAAAATGAGCCACGACGGTTTCGGTGTAGACCGGATGCTCTGAAGGCCTGTGTTGTGACAGCGTCGAGGAAGTATCTTCAAGATCTCCATGGCGTTCCGTTGCTCTCGTGCTGCATATGCGTCGAGAGCAGGCGGTGGAGGGATCGGGCGGCGGTCAGCCGATCGCGTCCGGCTGGGCGAAGGTAGCCAGTGCGGCGCGGTCCTCCGGTAGCGCGTAGCCCGCCCTGATGGTGCGTTCGGCCGCGGCGTCGTAGCGCTGTTGGTAGGAGGCCCGGTCGGCGTAGAGCTCGGCGAGGCGCCCGGCCGGCAGCGGTTTCGCGGAGCCGAGGAGCAGGCACAGGACGGACGGGTCGGGTCCGGGCTCGCCGGACAGCGCGGCTGTCGGGACGTCCACCGGCGGGGTGCGGACACCGCCGACCGCGATGCCGTCGGCGTCCCGGCGGATCTGCGGGCCCTCGCCGGGTGTCACCTCGATGCGTGGGGCGGCGTCCGGGGCCTGGCCGGTGGTGATCCAGATCGTCAGCGCCCGCAGGCCCGCCTTGGCGACGACATGCATCGGGCCGTTGTTGATCGGAGCGCCGCACCGCATCGCGGCGGCGTTCGGGCCGAGCAGGTGTGCGTCGGCGTGGGCGGTGCCAGCGACCTCCCAGAGCCGGAAACGGTCGGTGTCGGGCTGGCGGGCCCGGTACGAGTTGAGCACGCCGAGCAGGTCGGACTCGGTCTGCGCGTCGAGGATCGGGGCGTCCAGGTCGGTACGGAGGACTGTCGGACGACCCTGTAGCGCGCCGGCGAGGTCGGCTGCCTGGTCCGCGGCGACCAGTGGCAGGCCGGCGGCGCCGCGGCTGTGCACGAAGAAGCCGTCGAACAGGCGGGTGAGCGGTTGCACGCCGTTGATGTAGGTGACGAGAGCCGCCGCCGACTGCGACTCGCCAGCCGCGATGACGATCGCCGGCTTCGCGCCGTCCAGCCCGGCACCGGCCACGATCGCCCTGGCGACCTGGGTGTAGATGTCGAACGCGAAGCCGTCGCCGGGATGGGTCAGCGAGCCGTACCGCGCCGGGTCCAGTGCGGTGAGGCCCCTGCCGGCGATGCCCTCGCTGCCCGGCGCGGTCACCAGCACCGGCCCGCCCAGCACACCGATGCGCTGCGCCGAGACACCGACCCAGATGTCGCCCCGCCGGGTGATCTCCTCCTGCAGGCTGGTCCACTCCGGATCGGCGTCCACCCCGCCGCTGACGTTCAGCCACTCGACGACGACGGTGCCGCTGAACCGCTCGGTCTGTGCCGGCCGGCGCACCAGCACCCGGGTGCGGTAGGGCGCCGAGGCGTCCGGGGTGAAGGTCCACCTGCCGTCCTCGGTGAGCTCCCCGTCGGCCCGGTAGGAGGTGGCGGTGCCGGCCGCGGCGTATTCGTGTTGCACGTAGCCGGCGGGTTCGAGGTCCGCCGGGGTCGGCGACCCGATGAACACGCCGGTGCCACCGGTCAGCTCGGTCGCCAGGTCCGCCGGCGGACCGTCCGCCCGCGGGGTGGTCCGCGTGACGGCGGTGAGCGCGGCCGCGGTCGACGCGGTCGGGTCGGTCGACGGGGCCGGGCCGGTCGGGTCGTCGTCGCCCGAGCACGCCACCATCGTCGACAGGAGCACCGCCGTGGACGCCAGCACGCCGACCAGGCGTACCGGCCGGCGTAACCGGCTGCCGGCCAGCGCGCCGATGCCGGGCCACCGCCGTCCCGGGTCGAGCGGGTCAAGGTGCCTGTCGGGGAAACCGGTTCGGCGATCTGTCACGGCGTGCCTTTCTGGGGGGCGATGGGGACCAGCGAAACAGACCGGGTCCTCGCCGGACCAGAACAGTGCACGGGTCGCCACCCCAGCCCGCCCGGCTGGCACCGGACGCCGCTGTCGCATGATCAGAAATGCTGCTTTCGCCATGCCCGGACAGGGCCGTTCGCCGGGCATTCCCACCAGGCCGTGGCGTCGTGCACGGCGGGCCGCATGGGGTGTGGGTGCCCGGGGCAGGGCGGCACCGGGTCGGTGATCCAGTTTCTTGCCAGGGCGGTCTGCAGCCAGTCAGCGGTGTCGACGGCGAGTTCTGCCGGCGACGTCGCCGGGGTGAGGCAGGTGACGGTCGCGCTGCCGTCGGAGCTGCGTGCTGTTACCGGCCAGGGGCTGATCCAGCCGACCAGGTCCGGCTCCGGCACGGTGACGCCCATCTGCTCGCAGGCCTCGGCCGGGGTGATCGAAGTGTTGGCTATCCATTCCTGCGCGCGAATGAGTTCGGCGTGGTCCGGGGGGTTGACGGTGACGGTCAGGCGCTGGATGTGGGGGAGCAGCTCGGCCCGTGCCGCCCACACTGCCTGCTCGACGCGCCGTCGGGAGGAGAGCAGATGCTCGGCGGCCACCGGTGACGGCCCCACGGCCTCCGTCGGCGAGTCCTCGGTGAGGAGAATGTCGTGCACGGTCACCCATACCGCGGAGGGGCCGCCGTTCGGGTAGTTCTGCATACGCGAACTTCACATCCTCGAGGGCAGCACGACGATAGTGGTCCCACCTGGCCCGGCTCGAACGGGCTGGCCCCCTCCACAACGGGCCGGTGAAGTGGGGTGGCCTCACCGGCCGACGCAGGCCGAGGCTGATCGTAGGTGTGCGCCCCCGGTCGTCGCCAATGATTTTTGTGACGGCCGCGTTCCCTCGCCAGCCAGCCGTGGTGAGAGCAGCCCGCTCGATACCCGTACCGGCTGGCAGCGGAGCTCACGGACGTGCTCGGCGTGCAATCATGCCAAGGCGGACGGGTAAATCGGTGGCCGGCTGTTCTGTGTCCGCTGTTGTTTTTCTTGGAAAAAGGATCCGAGGTCGACGGATGACCAAAAAGCGGGCCCTGATCTTCGACGAGTACTGGAGCGATGAGGGTGTGGAGAACTTTGAATGGAACTGGGAGCGCATCGAAACGTCCGGACAGCTGGTAGATGCCTCCGGGCGTCGGTGGGTTCGTCGGTCGACCGCTCTTCGGAGGAGTCATGTACGGGAGCTCCTGCGGTCGACTCGGACTGTCGGGGTCTTCTCGTTCGGTCGGCAACAGCTGGTGTGGATTCTTCCCGCGGACCTCGATCGCAGAAGTGTGGAGATCGCCAAAGGCTGTGATCGGAAGGATTCTTCCGGTCGAACCTTCGTCGGCACGCTCTGGGTTTCGGCCGATCCGTGGGAAGGAGAACATCTTCTTCTGTTTCGAGAAAATTGCCAGGGGCGGCACGGATGACTGTGGCAGGAGGTTGTCTGTCGAGGCATGAAGATGATGGGCAGGGGTGCGTGCCTCCTGTACTCGGTCGGCTCGGGCCGGTTTCCGAGGCTCATCGAGTTCTCTTCTGCGCGCGGGGGGTTGGTGTCGGTGGTCCTTGCCGGGAGGCCGTGACGGCGGGAGGGCAGTCGTCGCGGCGGGGAGTGGTCGGTCAGCTCGACATGGCTGGTGGCTGACCACCGGGTGCGCCGGACGGGGGCTGCCCGCCACCCGGGCCCTGGCCGCCTCCGCTGGGAGCCCGGCCGCCTCCGCCCCCTCCTCCACCACCACCGGCTGTGGTGGTGGTGTCGACGCCGACAGACAGGGCTACGGTGTAGCCGCTGGTGACGTCGCCGGTAACGGTGCCGAGCTGGCTGGCGGCGGAGTCCTCGCCGAAGACGTTGTCGTCCGCGAGGCTGACGCGCGCCAGGTCCGTCACCGAGGCCTCGTAGCCAGGTTGCGCGTAGACCTGGTCGCAGACGTCCTGCGGCAGCGCGACCTGTGAGGTGGCGATGGCCTTGGTGGAGTCGGTGATGCTGGCCTGGTCGGGGTAGATCTCGACGTGGACGTGTGGCCAGCGTCCGGAGTAGCAGGCCGGGAAGATGCTGGTGAAGCGGACCGTGCCGGCGCCGTCGGAGACCTGGACACCGCGCAGGTAGTTCTGGTCGGCGACGCCCTCGGAGTACATCGAGTAACGGCCCTCGCGGTCGCAGTGCCACACGTACACGGCCACCCCGGCGAAGGGAACGCCGGCGTTGGCGAGGTCGGTGACTGTCAGTTCCAGCGTCATGGGTACGCCTTCGGCGGTGCCGGTCGCGCCGCCGAAGCTGGAGCGGATGTCGCTGCGGACGACACCGCTCTGTTCGAGGACGTCCGGCCCGTTCGACCCGTCGCCCGGGTAGGGGCCGGCGGTCTCCTCCGGGATCTCCCCGGCAGCCGTACCCGCCGCGGTACCGGCCGACGCGGAAGCCGCGGCGCCGGAGGATCCCGAGGATTCGACCTGGCCCGGCGTGCAGGCGGCGAGGCCCGCTGCCGCGGCACCCACGCCGAAGAAGGCGAGCATGCGCCGCCGGCTCACCATCGTCCCGACGTCGAAGGCCAGTCCCTGGTCGACGATCTCCTCCTCGGGGCGGGCCAGCGAACGGCCCTCGTAGGTCGGTGTCCGGCTCGACCGGTGACGGTTCGCCATGTCTTCTCCCTCGGCGCGCGGCTGATCCTGCACCGCCACACTGCTCGAGCCGCCCCTGCGGGTGCTGTGCTTCACCTGTGTTCTAGGGCCTGTTCTGGGTTCGGATCATCGGGTTGGGAGGCTGCGGAGCCAGAGAACGGACCCGCGTAGGTGGAGTCCCGCGGCGTAGCTTTCGGGGGTCTTGTCGTAGCGAGTGGCCAGGCCCCGCC